>NZ_JBKBCT010000002.1:0-205005 GCF_050871525.1 Kineococcus auxinigenes
ACCGGGCGGCGGTCTGCCGCCCGGTGCCCCGCCGTCCGGGGTGTCCCGCTCGATCAGGCGGTGGGGGCCCCACCGCGACCGCGGCCACCGCGACGGCGGCGGCGCGGGGCGCCACCGGCCGGGGCCGCCGCCTGCTGGGCGGACCGGCGCGTCGGCTGGGCGGCCGGCTGCTTCGGCGCGCGCTGCGGCTGGGCGGGCGCGGTCGGCACCGGGGAGGTGGCCGGGTCCACCCAGGCCGCGCGCGGCCCGACGAGCCGCTCCACCACCGCGGCACCGGCGGCCGGGGCGGTGTCCGTCCAGCGCGGGGAGATCCCCGCCTGACGGGCCAGGGTGCGCACGTCGCCGCGCTGGTCGGGGGTGGCGACGGTGACGACGAGGCCCTCGGCACCGGCGCGGGCGGTGCGCCCGGAGCGGTGCAGGTACGCCTTGTGCTCGGTGGGCGGGTCGACGTGCACGACCAGGCCCACCTCGTCGACGTGGATGCCGCGCGCGGCGATGTCGGTGGCCACGAGCACCCGCACCGAGCCCTCGGAGAAGGCGCCGAGGTTGCGCTCACGGGCGTTCTGGCTGAGGTTGCCGTGCAGGTCCACGGCCGGGGTGCCGGCGGCGGTGAGCTGCTTGGCGAGCTTCTTCGCGCCGTGCTTGGTGCGGGTGAACAGCACCGTGCGGCCCTGGCCGGAGGCCAGCTCGCGCACCAGCGCCGCCTTGCCGTCGGCGCTGACCTCCAGCACGTGGTGCTCCATCGTGGACACCGGCGCCACGGCCGGGTCCACCGAGTGCGTCACCGGCTGGGACAGGTACCGCTTCACCAGGACGTCCACGCCGTTGTCCAGCGTCGCGGAGAACAGCAGGCGCTGGCCACCGGCCGGCGTGGTGTCCAGCAGGCGCTTGACGCCGGGCAGGAAGCCCAGGTCGGCCATGTGGTCGGCCTCGTCCAGGACGGTGACCTCCACCGCGTCCAGGCGGCAGTGGCCCTGGCGGATGAGGTCCTCCAGGCGGCCCGGGCAGGCGATGAGGACGTCGACGCCCTCCCGCAGGGCGTTGACCTGAGGGTTCTGCCCGACACCGCCGAAGACGACGGCGGTGCGCAGCCCGACGGCCTTCGCGAGCGGGGTCACGGTCGCGGAGACCTGGTTGGCCAGCTCGCGGGTGGGGACGAGCACCAGGGCGCGCGGGCGGGTGGTGCGGCGGGGGGTGCCGGAGGCGGCCAGCCGCGCCACCAGGGGCAGCGCGAAGGCGATGGTCTTGCCGCTGCCGGTGCGGCCGCGGCCCAGGACGTCGCGCCCGGCCAGGGAGTCCGGCAGCGTCGCGGACTGGATGGGGAAGGGGGCGGTGACGCCGTCGGCGGCGAGCACGGCCACCAGCGCGGCGGGCACGCCCAGCTCGGCGAAGGAGCGCTCGTCGGCGACCTGCCCGGCGGGCGGCGCGGCGGGAGCCGGCGCGTCGGGGGCGTCCGCGACGCGCGGCTGCGCGGCGTCGGTGCGCGGGACGGGCACCCCGCCGCCGCGGGCCCGGCGGCGCGCGGGGCGCTGGCCGGGCACCGAGGTGCTGGTGGTGGACGTGCGGGTGCCGCTGGGCGCGGTGGGGTTCAAGGAGTGCCTCTCGGGACGACGGGGGTCGGCCGTGGTGCCCGACCGCACCCGCCCGGGCGCCGGGGGCGCCGTGCGAGGGACCTGCGCGCTGCGGCGGCCCACCGGGCCGGCCGCGCGCTGAACACTCGACCGCGGGCGCGCCGACGGCGTCCCGCTACCTCCAGCGTAACCGGACGTGCGGGCGCGTTGTTCCTGCGCCCGGTCCCCCGGTCCGCAGCGAGGTCGCGGGCGGGGGCGGGCGGCGGCCGACGACCCGCACGGGCGACGGAGGACGCGCACCCCGGTGCCCCTGCTGGTGATGACAGGCTAACCTCACTCGTCGTGGCACCCGCGACGAGCCCGCCCACGGCCACGGCCGTCCCCACCGGCGGCACCTCCCCCCGGCGCCCCGGCCGCGCCAGGCGCACCGGCGCCCTGGTGCTGGCCGCGGCCCTGCTGGCCGTCGCCGTGCTGGCCAGCCTGGCCGTCGGCTCTCGCGACGTCCCCCTGGGCACCGTCCTGGACGCCCTGCGCGGGGTCGGCGAGTCCCAGGACACCCTCGTCGTGCGGGAGCTGCGGGTGCCGCGCACGCTGCTGGGCATCGCGGTGGGCGCCGCCCTCGGCCTGGCCGGCGCCCTCATGCAGGCGCTGACGCGCAACCCGCTGGCCGACCCCGGGCTGCTGGGGGTGAACTCCGGCGCCGCGGCGGCGATGGTCACCGCCGTGGGGGTGTTCGGCCTGACCTCCCGCCTGAGCGTGGTGTGGGCCGCCCTGCTGGGCGCCGCCGCGGTCTCGGTCGTGGTGTACGTGCTCGGCTCGGCCGGGCGCGGCGGGGCCACACCGGTGCGCCTGGCCCTGGCCGGCACCGCCGTCAGCGCCGCCCTGGGCGCGTACACCACCGCGCAGGTGCTGCTGGACCAGTCCACCTTCGACCGCTTCCGCTTCTGGCAGGTCGGCTCCCTCGCCGGGCACGACCTGGACGTCTTCTGGCAGATGCTGCCGTTCTTCGCCGTGGGCATCGCCCTGGCACTGTCGCAGGCGCGCTCGCTGAACGCCCTCGCCCTCGGTGTGGACTCCGGCCGCGCGCTGGGCGTGCGCGTGGGGCGCACCCGGGTGGTGACGGCGCTGGCCGTGACGCTCCTGTGCGGGGCCGCCACCGCCGCCGCCGGCCCGATCTGGTTCGTCGGCCTGGCCGTTCCGCACCTCGTGCGGGCCCTGACCGGTCCCGACCAGCGCTGGGTCCTGCCCCTGTCCGTCGTCCTGGCCCCCGCGCTGCTGCTGCTGGGCGACGTCGTCGGCCGCATCGTGGTCCGCCCCGGAGAACTGGAGGTCAGCATCGTGACCGCGCTGCTCGGCGCCCCCGTCCTCATCGCCCTGGTCCGCCGCCGTCGGCTGGCGCAGCTGTGAGCGCCTCCGCACCCGCGCGCGCGGGCACGCCGCCGCTGCCCGCCCCCGGGACCGGCGTCGCCGCCCGCGGTCGCCGCGGGCGCACCCTGCGCCTGGGGCGCCGCGGCGCGGTGAGCCTGCGCGTGGAGGGCCGCAGCCTGACGGTGTGCCTGGCGCTCACCGCGGTCGTCGCGGCGGTGTCCGCGCTCAGCATGACGACCGGCGACTACCCGATCGGCGTGCCGGGGGTGCTGCGCGCCCTCGTCGGGCGCGGCGAGGGCGCCGACGGGTTCATCGTCCTGGGGCTGCGGCTGCCGCGGCTGGTCACCGGGCTGCTCGTGGGCGTCGCGCTCGGCGTGGCGGGGGCCGTCTTCCAGCTCGTCACCCGCAACCCGCTGGGCAGCCCCGACGTCATCGGCTTCACCCACGGCGCCGTCAGCGGTGCGCTGGTCGTCCTGCTGGTCCTCGACGGCAGCGGCACCGACGTCGCGGTCGGCGCGGTCGCCGGCGGTTTCGCCAGCGCCCTGCTCGTGTACCTGCTCTCCCGCGGGGGCGGCGGCGTGCAGGGCTACCGCCTCATCCTCGTCGGCATCGGCACGAGCGCCGCGCTGCAGGCGGTGAACAGCTACCTGCTCACCCGCGCCGAGGTGGAGGCGGCCCAGGCGGCGCAGGTGTGGGTCACCGGCAGCCTCAACGGCCGCGGCTGGGAGCAGGCCACCCCCCTGGGTGCCGGGCTGCTCGTGCTGCTGCCCGTGCTGCTGCTGCTGAGCCGCGCGCTGGGGATGCTGGACCTCGGCGACGACGCCGCGCGCGCCCTGGGCGTGCGGGTGGACGGGGTGCGGGTGGCCGTGCTCCTGCTCGCCGTCACGCTCACCGCGCTGGCGGCGATGGCCGCCGGTCCCGTGGCGTTCGTGGCGCTGGCCGCCCCCCAGGTGGCCCGCCGCCTCACCGGGACGGTCGGTCCCGGGCTGGTGGCCGCGGGCCTGACGGGGGCGCTGCTCGTGGTGGTCAGCGACTTCGCCGCGCAGCGCCTGTTCGCCCCCACCCAGCTGCCCGTGGGCGTCGTCACCGGTGCCGTGGGCGGCGTCTACCTGGCGTACCTGCTCGTCGGGCAGTGGCGCCGCGGGCGCGGCTGACCGGCCCCGGGGGCGACCGCCCGACCGACGACCCGACCGACGACGCCAACGACGAGGAACGGCTGAGCAGTGGCGAAGCACGCGCGCACCACCCCCGGGGCCGGCCCCGGGACCCCCGGCGGCAACCGCCTGCGCGGGGAGGACCTGACCCTCGCCTACGGCGAGCGCACCATCGCCACCGGTCTGGGCATCGAGGTCCCCGACGGTTCCTTCACCGTCGTCATCGGCCCGAACGCCTGCGGCAAGTCCACCCTGCTGCGCGCGCTGGCGCGCATGCTCACCCCCGAGCGGGGTCACGTGTACCTGGACGGCTCGGTCATCCAGTCGATGCCGTCCAAGGAGGTCGCGCGCCGCCTGGGGCTGCTGCCGCAGACGGCGATCGCGCCGGACGGCATCACCGTCGCCGACCTGGTGGCCCGCGGTCGCTTCCCGCACCAGAAGCTGCTGCGCCAGTGGACCCGCGACGACGAGCGCGCCGTGGACGCGGCGATGGCCGCCACCCGGGTGCTCGAGCTCGCCGAGCGCGGCGTCGACGAGCTCTCCGGCGGTCAGCGCCAGCGCGTGTGGATCGCGATGGCCCTGGCGCAGGAGACGCCGCTGCTGCTGCTGGACGAGCCGACCACCTACCTCGACATCGCCCACCAGATCGAGGTCCTCGACCTGTGCGCGCAGCTGCACGAGGAGCAGGGCCGCACCCTCGTGGCGGTGCTGCACGACCTCAACCACGCCTGCCGCTACGCCACCCACCTGGTGGCGATGCGCGACGGGCGGGTGGTCGCCGAGGGCGAACCGGCCGGGATCGTCACGGCCGAGCTGGTCGAGGAGGTCTTCGGGCTGCCGTGCGTGGTGGTGCCCGACCCCGAGACGGGCACGCCCCTGGTGGTGCCGCGGGCGCGCGCGAGGCGCGGGCCGCGGGCCGCGGCGGTCTGAGGCCGCGGCACCGGGCGGCCGCGGAGCGGGCAGTAGCGTGGGCGACGTGCCCCCCGCCGTGCCGACCGCGCCGACCGCCGGACCACGGGGCCGCAAGCGCCTGGGGCTGGTGGTCCACCCCACCCGCGACGTGAGCTCGCACGTCGGCCTCGTCGTGGACTGGGCCCGCGGGCACGGTGACGAGGTCGTCGCCCTGCGCGCCGACGCCGGGCGCCTGGGTGGGCGCGGCGCGGACGTGGTGCTGGTCGGCGAGGAGGAGTTCGCCCGCACCGCCGACGCCGTGGTCAGCCTCGGCGGGGACGGCACGATGCTGGGGGCCCTGCGCCTGGTCGTGGGCCGCGGCATCCCCGTGCTGGGGGTGAACCTGGGGCACCTGGGCTTCCTGGTGGAGCTGGAGCCGCGGGAGCTGCCCGGGGCGCTGGAGCGCATCACGGCCGGCGACTTCACCGTCGAACCCCACCCGTGCCTGCGACTGCGCACGCCGGGGTGCGAGCGCGTCGCCTTCAACGACGTCGCGCTGGCCCGCACGCCCGGGCGCGGCACCGTGGTGGCGGCGCTGTCGGTGGCCGACCAGCGCATCGGCTACCTGCGCTGCGACGCCGTCGTCCTGGCCACCCCGACCGGCTCCACCGCCTACAGCTACGCGGCCGGCGGCCCCGTGGTCTCCCCCGGCGCCGACGCCCTCGTCGTCACGCCCGTGGCGCCCATGTCCGGCATCGGCCGGCCGATCGTGCTGGGCGTGGACGAGCCGGTGCGGCTGGAGCTGCTGGAGTCCTCCGGCCCGCCCGTGCTGGAGGTCGACGGCATCGCCTGCGGCGAGCTGGCCGTGGGCTCGGTGCTGGAGGTGCGCGCCGAGCGCGACGCGGGGCACGTCATCCGGCTGGACTCCGCCGGGCACGGCCGGCGCTCCCGGGTGAAGCTCAGCCTGCTCGACCTGCCGCTGCTGCCCGACGAGATGCTGGAGCTGGTGCCGCAGGCGATGCGGCGGCACGAGGCGGCGGGGCCGGACACCCCGCACCCGCACCAGCGCTGAGGCGCGCCGGGCCGAGGTGGGGGACGCGCCCACCGGGCTCGGCTCAGGGAGCGGTGGTCGCCTCGGCGACGATCTCCGCGCCCGCCCCCGCGGTGGCCGCGGGGTCGGCGACGACGGGGTCGGCGGCGACGACGTCGGAACCCTCGGCGCCACCGGTCCCCCCGGCCGCCTCCCCCGACCCGCTCGTGCTCGTCGCGGTGGACGTGGCGGTGGACGTCGCGGTGGACGTCGCGGTGGACGTGCTCGCCCGGCGGGTCGCCTCGTCCGTGGCGGAGGCGGTGGCCCCGTCCGTCGCGGTGCCGGTCGACGTCGCGGTGGCGGTGCCGGTCGCGGTGCCGGTGGCAGTAGCGGTGGCGGACGGACCGGTGGTGCTGCCGTCCGTGACCTGCGGCGCGGGGGTGGTGGGTTCCTGCGTCAACGAACCGCCCACGATGCTCGTGCTCACCTCGGACTCCCGGCCCTGGCGCTGCGCGGCGACGCTGCGGCCCTCGACGTGCTCGTAGGCGGCGATGCCGCCGACGGAGATCACGAAGGCGAGCACGCCGAGCAGCACCGCGTGCCGGAAGCCGAACCGCCGCGCGGACACGGGCGCGGGGACCGGCTCCGGCTCTGGCCCGTCGTCCGGGACCGGGGGGTCGGTGCGCTCGGGGTGCTCGTCCTGCGCCGCCGGCACCGGGGAGGGGCCGTGACGGCGCTCGTGGGCGCGGCGGGCGGTCTCGGCCAGCCGCTCCCGGCTGACCGTGAGGTAGTGGTTGTAGACGGCTGCCGCGGTGGAGGCCGCGATGCTGCCGACGGCCGCGCCGACCAGGGTGCTCACGGGGCCCAGGCTGCGCAGGCCGGCGATCAGGACCGCCGAGGTGGTCGCCGCCAGGGCGCCACCGGCGATCTGCAGCCAGTTGATCGTCAGGCGGTTCCGCTCAGGGGTCTGCTCGCTCATGCTGAGGTCATCGTCCCACCCCGCGGCGGTGCCCACCGCCACCGGTGGGCGCCGTCACGGGGAGGGTTCGTGGAGCCCCGGTGAGCGCCAGCGGTGGCCGCCCACCACCGCCTCGGCCACAGTGGCGCCATGACGATCCTCGTGCAGGACCTGAACCAGTGGAAGGGCGCCGCCGTCACCGACGTGACCGATCAGAAGATCGGGACCCTGGCGTCGGTGTACGTGGACGCCGCCACCGACGAGTGGCTGTTCGCCGCCGTGGAGACGGGGCTGGTGGGGTTCAAGAAGGTGGTGCTGGTGCCGCTGGACCAGGCGGCCGTGGGGCGCCACGACATCCGGGTGGCCTTCCCCAGGGAGACGGTGAAGGCCTCCCCGGAGTTCGGGACCGACGAGGAGCTGGGCCCCGACGACGAGCCGCGCCTGTACGCCCACTACGGCATGGCGTACTCCCCGGCGGACACGCCCAGCGGGCGCCGGCTGGCGCGCCGCTGAGCGTCCCGGGCCGGGCGGCTCCACCCGCGCCCCGCGCCGTCAGGCGCGGGCGCGCTGGGTGGCGTCGCGGACCTCCCCGACCAGCTCCTCGATGACGTCCTCGAGGAACACCACGCCGGTGACCGACCCGCCCGCGTCGACGACGCGGGCCAGGTGCGCCCCGGTGCGGCGCATCGAGGCCAGGGCGTCCTCGACCTCCTCACCGGCACCGAGGGTGCCGAGCTGGCGGATGCGCTTCTCCGGCACGGGCTGGGTGTAGCGCTCGTCGTCGGCGTAGAGCAGGTCCTTCAGGTGCAGGTAGCCGTGCAGGTCGCCGGCCGCGTCCAGGACGGGGAACCGGCTGAAGCCGGTGCGCGCGACCAGGGCCTCCACGTCCGCCGGGGTGGCGCCCACGGTGATGGTGCGCAGGTCCGCCAGGGGGACGGCGATCTCCCCGACGCTGCGGTCGGAGAACTCCAGCGCACCCGTGACCAGCCCGTTGGGGTCGCCCAGGGTCCCCTCGCGCTGGCTCTCGGCGACGATGGACTGCACCTCCTCGACGGTGAAGGCGCTGGCGACCTCGTCCTTGGGTTCCACGCCCGCCAGGCGCAGCACCGCGTTGGTCAGGCCGTTCAGGGCCCGGATGACGGGGCCGATCGCCCGGCCGATCGCCACCAGCGGCGGCGCCAGCAGCAGCACCGCGCGGTCCGGGCCGGCGATGCTGAGGTTCTTGGGGACCATCTCGCCGAGCACGACGTGCAGGTACACCACGACGGTCAGGGCGATGACCACCGCGACCGGGTGCACGAGGCCGTGCGGGACGTGCAGGGCCTCGAAGAGCGGTTCCAGCAGGTGAGCCAGGGCCGGTTCGGCGACGGCGCCCAGCCCCAGGGAGCACAGCGTCACCCCGAGCTGGCAGGTGGCGAGCATGAGGGAGACGTGCTCCATGGCGGCCAGCGCGGAGCGGGCGCGGGCGCTGGTGGGGGCCAGCGGCTCGATCTGGCTGCGCCGCGCGGAGAGGACCGCGAACTCGGCGCCGACGAAGAAGGCGTTGCCGAGCAGCAGCAGCACGCCGACCAGCAGGGACAGACCGGTGCTCACGCGCGGCCCCCCGTCGCAGCGGGAGCGACGTGGGCGCCGGAACCCGCGGGGCCCTCGTCGGTCGCGGGGGCGGAGACGGAGGCGGCGTGCGCGCCGGACTGCGCGGCGGCGGCGACCACCGCGGCGGCCTCCACCGTCGACAGGCGCGGGCGCAGGCGCAGGCGGTCCACGCGGCGGCCCTCCATGCGGGTCACGCGCAGCACGGCGCCCTCCACCTGCACCTCGTCGCCCACGAGCGGGATGCGGGCCAGGCGGCTCATGACGAAGCCTCCGAGGGTCTCGTACTCCGGGGCTTCGGGGACCTCCACGCCGGTGCGGTCGCGCACCTCGTCGGGACGGGCCAGGCCCGGCACGGTCCAGGAGCCGTCGCGGTGCTGGCGCAGCCCGCCGCGGTCGCGGTCGTGCTCGTCGGAGACGTCGCCGACGATCTCCTCGACGAGGTCCTCCAGGGTGACGACGCCGGCGGTGCCGCCGTACTCGTCGAGGACGAGGGCGAACTGCAGGCCCTTCTGCCGCAGCTGCAGCAGCAGCGGCTCCAGGCGCAGGGAGTCCGGCACGCGGCGCACGTCCTGCATGAGGGCCGCGGCGGGCACCTCGTGGCGGCGGTCGACGGGCACGGCGACGGCGGCCTTGACGTGCACGACGCCGCGCACGTCGTCGTCGTCGTCACCGGTGACGGGGAAGCGGGAGTGCCCGGTGCTGCGCGCCAGGACGATCACGTCGGCGGCGGTGTCGTCCAGGCGCACGGCCTCCATCCGCACCCGCGGGGTCATCACGTCGGCGGCGGTCTGGTCGCCGAAGACGAGGGTGCGGCTGAGCAGGTTGGCGGTGCCCTGGTCCAGGGTGCCCATGTCGGCGGAGCGGCGCACCAGCGAGGCCAGCTCGCGCGCGGAGCGGGCTCCGGACAGCTCCTCCTGGGGCTCGACCCCGATGGCGCGCAGGAACCGGTTGGCGCTGCCGTTCAGGACGGCGACCAGCGGGCCGGTGACCCAGGTGAAGCCGCGCTGCAGGGGCGCGGCGACGCCGGCGGTGGGCAGCGGCAGGCTCAGCGCGAGGTTCTTGGGGATCAGCTCGCCGACGACCATCGAGAAGGCCCCGGCGATGACGACGCTGGCGATGGCGGAGGTGGTCGCCGCCGCCCCCTCGGACAGTCCCGCGGCCGTCAGCGGCACGTCCAGCAGGGTCGCCAGCGAGGGCTCCATGAGGTAGCCCAGCAGCAGCGTGGTGAGGGTGATGCCGACCTGGGCGCCGGACAGCTGGGTGGACAGGGTCCGCAGCGCCGGCAGCACGGCGGCGGCGCGGCGGTCACCGCCCTCGGCGGCCCGCTCGACCGTCGAGCGGTCCAGGGTGACGAGGGAGAACTCGGCGGCGACGAACACGGCCGTGCCGAGGGTGAGCAGGACCCCGACGAGCAGGAGGAGCCACTCGGTCAGCACGGGGGCTCCACGGGCGACGACGGACGGGGGTGGGGAGGGGGGCCGCTGCGCGGCCCGGGAGATGAGTCCATGGCGCCTGGATTCTACGAGGACGGGGCCCGGACGCGCCCGCGCGAGCCGGGCCCCGCGCGCCGCGCGCGGGGCCCGGCCGCCGCTCAGCGGGGGCCGAAGTCGGCCTTGCGCAGGGTGGCGTGCACGCCGACCGTGCGGTCCACGACCTGCGAGGCGTGGAAGTCGCCCGCCGCGCTGAGGTAGGCGTACGCCACCGGCCCCGGCAGGCCCAGGTCCTCGGTGAGGAAGGACATGGCGTTGCGGACCGCCACGCGCATCGCCTCGCCCAGGTCGGTGCCGTTGCCGCCGCCCTCGGGGCCGTCGGGGTCCGACAGCCCCACGGGGATCCAGTGCTCGGGGGTCTCGGCGAACGGGTACTCCCCCGCGATGCGCGGGGCGCCGTCACCGGGTCGCACCACGCTCAGGCGCACGGTGGCGCGCAGCGAGCCCTCCATCGCGGTCAGCGCCACCTCGCCGTGCCCCTGGGCCATGTGCGGGTCGCCGACGAAGAACATGGCGCCGGGCACCTGCACCGGCAGGTAGAGGGTGGAGCCGACGACGAGGTCCTTGACGTCCATGTTGCCGCCCGCGACGGTCGGCGGCACGGAGTCGACCAGCGCGGAGGTGTCGCGGGCCACGCCCATCATCCCGAGGAACGGCGCCAGCGGGAAGCGCGGTCCCGCGGTCCCCGGCATCACCCCGACGAGGTCGCCGCCGGAGGTCGCCACGGGGGTGAAGACGCTGACGTTGCCGCCGGCGTTGAAGTACTGCGCCAGGGCGGGGTCGTCCTGCCAGGCGCCGGGCAGCTCGTCGGGCAGCGCGCCCTTGCCGTGCCGGTTGGAGATCACGCCGTAGGGCACGCGCAGCGCCAGGTCGAGCACCTCGACCTTGAGCACGTCACCGGGCTCGGCACCGGTGACGGCGACGGGGCGGCTGACGACGTGCGGTCCGGGGCCGTCGTGCGGGACGCGGGCGGCGATCTCCACGGCGTCGTCCAGGACGTCGTGCTCGTCCACCCCGAAGGAGGTGAAGTAGCCCAGCGGGTCCTGGCCCTGGTCCTCCAGGACGCCCTCGTGGGAGACGGTGTCGAGGGTGACGACGGTGCCGGAGCGGACGACGGCGACGGGTTCGGTGTCCCGGTTGGGCAGCCGGCCCCAGAGGACGTTCCCGGCGGTGGAGGGCACGTACGTGCCGCGGCGGGGGCCCCGGCCGCGCTGCAGGGTGCGCAGCGCGCCGGTGCCGGGGCTCGCGGTGGCGGCACCAGCGGTGGACAGGGCGGCGGGGACGGTGGACAGGCCGGCCGCGGCGACCAGGAGGGAACGGCGGCGGGGGTGCTGGGTGGTCACGGGTGCACTGCACCAACGGCGCGTTCCGCGCGGGTTTCCCGTCCGTTCCGCCCACGTGACGCGCCGTTTCGCGCACGTGACGAGGTGCTCACCGGTGCGCGGCTGGGAGGAGAGTTCAGAAGAGGGTGTCGCCCGAGAGGAAGGTGACGAGCGGGTCCACGCACCGGCGCGCCGCCCGCAGCAGCGAGTCGTGCCCGCACCCGCCGGCCACCAGGGCAGTCGCCGACGGCACGGCCGCCGCGAACTCGGTCGCCGCCACCCGGAAGTACCCGGGGCTGCGCTCGCCCGTGAGCAGCAGGGCCCGCGCGGGCAGGCCGGCGTAGGCGTCGACCGGGGAGTCCAGCTGCAGGCCCGCGCGGGTCTCCCGCAGCACCTGCGGCAGCCGCGCGGCGGTCGAGCGCCCCCACCCGGTGCGGGCCAGCACCCCGCCGACGAGCCGCTGCACCCGCTCGGAGCGGCCGGCGGCGGTCAGGCCCAGGGAGCCGGCGCGCAGGTGCCGGTCCAGGTGGGCCAGCGCCAGGTCCGGTGAGCCGGTCGCCAGCGCCCGCGCGGCCTGCTCCAGCGCCTCCTCCGGCACCGTGCCGTCCAGCGGCAGCACCGCGTCGTAGACGGCCACCCGGTCGATGCGGCGCTCCAGCAGCCCGCCGGTGGCGAGCAGCGCCACCAGGCCGCCGAGGCCGTGCCCGAGCACCCGGCGTGCGCCGGTGGCGGCCAGGACCGCCCCGAGCAGGGCGACGTCGTCGGCCACGGCGTAGCGCGTGCCCGGCTTCCCGGCCGCTTCCCGGTCGTAGCGGTGCACGGTGAAGCGGGTGCCCAGCTTCTCGGCGAGCCGGGCGTGGTCGGCCGCCGGGCGGGCGCCGTGCACGAGGACGAGACCCGGCCCGGCGCCACCGGTGGTGAGCTCGACGGGTGAACCGTCCGCGCGGCGCACCCCCTCGAGGATCACCGCGCCGCCCCCCGGCGCCGCCGGGCAGCGCGCACCGTCCCGCTCACCGGCCGGTCACCAGCCCGCGGGCAGCGGACGGCCCTCCTCGTACCCCGCCGGGGACTGCAGGCCCACCACGGCGCGCTCGGCGAACTCCGCGACCGTGCGCGCACCGACGTAGGTGAACGAGGAGCGCACCCCGGAGGTGATCTGGTCGATGAGGTCCTCCACGCCGGGCCGGGCGGGGTCCAGGTGCATGCGCGAGGAGGAGATGCCCTCCTCGAACAGGCCCTTGCGGGCGCGCTGGAACGGGGAGTCGGCGCGGGTGCGGGCGGCCACCGCGCGGGCGGAGGCCATGCCGAAGCTCTCCTTGTAGGGGCGCCCGTCGGCGTCCACCGCGAGGTCGCCGGGGCTCTCGTGGGTGCCGGCGAACCACGAGCCGACCATCACCTGGCTGGCGCCGGCGGCCAGGGCGAGCGCGACGTCGCGCGGGTGGCGCACCCCGCCGTCGGCCCACACGTGCGCGCCGAGCTCGCGGGCGGCGGCCGCGCACTCCAGCACCGCGGAGAACTGCGGGCGGCCCACGCCGGTCATCATCCGGGTGGTGCACATCGCGCCCGGGCCCACGCCGACCTTGACGATGTCGGCGCCGGCCGCCACGAGGTCGCGCACGCCCTCGGCGGTGACGACGTTGCCGGCCGCGACGGGCACCTGCGGGTCCAGGCCGCGCACCGCGGCCAGCGCCTCGAGCATCTTCTCCTGGTGGCCGTGGGCGGTGTCCACGACGAGGGTGTCCACGCCCGCCTCCAGCAGCGCCTTCGCGGTGCCGGCGACGTCGCCGTTGATGCCCACCGCGGCGGCCACGCGCAGCCGGCCGGCGGCGTCCAGGGCCGGGGCGTAGACGGTGGAGCGCAGCGCGCCCGTGCGGGTCAGCGCCCCGGCGAGCACCGGGCCGTCGCCGTGGTCGCGCACCACGGGGGCGAAGCGGTGCCGGGCGGTGTGCAGGACGTCGAAGGCGGCCTGCAGCCCGTCGCGCTCGACGGCGTCGGCGTCGAGCGTCACCGGCGAGCCGCTCATGACGGAGGCGACCTGCGTGAAGCGGTCCACGCCGGCGCAGTCGGCGGACGTGACCACGCCGAGCACGTGCCGCTCGTCGTCGACGACGACCGCGGCGCCGTGGGCGCGCTTGGGCAGCAGGTTCAGGGCGTCGTGCACGGTGTCGGTGGGGTGCAGGACCACGGGCGTCTCGAAGACGGGGTGGCACCCCTTGACCCGGGCGACGACGTCGGCGACGACGTCGACGGGGATGTCCTGCGGCAGGACGGCCAGGCCGCCGCGGCGGGCGACGGTCTCGGCCATGCGGCGGCCGGAGACCGCGGTCATGTTCGCCACGACGAGCGGGACGGTGGTGCCGGTGCCGTCGGCGGAGGCGAGGTCCACGTCCAGGCGGGAGGCGACCGAGGACCGCCCCGGCGCCAGGAAGACGTCGTTGTAGGTCAGGTCGTGGGCGGGCACCTGCCCGGTGATGAAGCGCACCGACCCAGGGTAGGCGCGCGACGGCCCCGGTCGGATCGGGTGGAGGGCTCGTGCACGCCGCCCGCGCCCGGGCCGGGCCCCGGCGCCAGCACCTACCCTCGGGGACCATGAGCACGGGCCCCTCCCCCGCCGGCGGCGCCGCGGGCGCACCCACCCCCTCCCGCACGGCCGTCGTCGTCGAGGACGAGCCGACCATCGCCGACGCCGTGGCGCGGCGCCTGCGCGCGGAGGGCTACACCGTCGAGACGGCCGGGGACGGCCCCGGCGGCGTGGAGCTGTGCGAGCGCCTCGACCCGGACGTGGTGGTGCTGGACGTCATGCTCCCGGGCTTCGACGGCCTGGAGGTGTGCCGGCGGGTGCAGGCCTCGCGCCCCGTGCCGGTCCTGATGCTCACCGCGCGCGACGACGAGACGGACAAGCTCGTCGGCCTGGGCGTGGGCGCCGACGACTACATGACCAAGCCGTTCTCCATGCGCGAGCTCGTCGCCCGGGTGAACGCCCTGGTGCGGCGGGTGGAGCGGGCCCGCCAGCTCGTGGGCACCCCCGCCGCGTCGGGCACGCTCACCTTCCCCGTCGAGGGCGGCGAGCTGGTGGTGGACCGCGACCAGCGCCGGGTGCGCCGCTCCGGGGCGGAGGTGCACCTGACGCCGACCGAGTTCGACCTGCTGGTGTGCCTGGCCGCTTCGCCGCGCACCGTGCTGACGCGCGAGAAGCTGCTGGAGGAGGTGTGGGACTGGGCCGACGCCTCGGGCACCCGCACCGTGGACAGCCACGTCAAGGCGCTGCGGCGCAAGCTGGGCGCGGACCTGGTGCGCACCGTGCACGGCGTGGGCTACGCGTTCGAACCCGGGGACCCGCCCGCCGGCCGGGAGGCCCCGTGAGCGGCGGCGAGCGCGGCGCGGGGCCGGCCGAGCACGCCGGCTCGGGGCTGACGGGCCCCATCCCGCTGACCGGCGCCGCCCGCGACGCGCGGGTGCGGGCGCGGCAGAGCGTGCACGGCGACGCCGGGCGCACCGCGGTCCGCCCGACCTCCCGACGCGCGTGGCCCGACGTGCGCCCCCTGGACCCCGTGCACTCCCTGAAGACGAAGCTGGCGCTGCTGGTGGCGGCGTCGGTGACGGTGGCCTCGCTGCTGGTGTGGGCGGGGCTGCGGCTGGACGCGCTGCGCGTCGGGCCCCGCTACACCCTCCCGCTGGCCATCGTGATCACCCTGGTGTTCACGCAGCTGCTGGCGCGCGGCATGACGTCCCCGTTGCGGGAGATGACGGCGGCGGCGCGCGCCATGGCCACCGGCGACTACTCCCGGCGGGTGCGCTCGACCAGCAGCGACGAGGTCGGGGAGCTGGCCGACGCCTTCAACCGGATGGCGCAGGACCTGGAGGCCGTGGACCGCGAGCGCCGCGAGCTGGTCGCGAACGTCAGCCACGAGCTGCGCACGCCGGTCTCGGCCCTGCACGCGGTGATGGAGAACCTCGTCGACGGCGTCACCGAGCCGGACCACGAGACGCTGAGCACGGCGCTGGCGCAGACGGAGCGGCTGGGCCGGCTGGTCGAGCAGCTGCTGGACCTGTCACGGCTGGACGCCGGGGCGGTCTCGCTGGACCGCGAGGAGCTGGCGCTGGAGCCGTTCCTGGGGCAGGCGACGCGCGCGATGTCGATGACGGGCCGCGACGTGCGCTACGTGCTGGACGTGGACCCGGCGGGCCTGTCGGTGGAGGTGGACTCCGCGCGGCTGCACCAGGTGGTGGCGAACCTGCTGGACAACGCCTCGCGGCACTCCCCGGCCGGCGGCACGGTGACGGTGTCGGCGCGCGCGGCGGGGCCCGTGGTGCGCATCAGCGTGCAGGACGAGGGCCCGGGCATCGCCGACACCGACCGCGAGCGGGTGTTCGAGCGCTTCCAGCGCGGCAGCGCGCGCACCGACGGCGGCACCGGCCTGGGCCTGGCGATCGCGCGCTGGGCGGTCCAGCTGCACGGCGGCACGATCCGGGTGGGGCCGACGCCGCCGCAGGGCGGGTGCCGCATCGACGTGCACCTGCCGCGCGAGGTGCCGCCGGGGCGCTGAGCGCGGCGGTGCGCAGGCGCGCCGCGACGCCGCGGGGCGCGGGATGCCGTGGGGCGCGGGATAAGGTGGCGGTGCGCCCGCGTAGCCCGACATCGAGGAAGAAGGCGACAACGCCGTGCCTCAGCAGCCCTCGCCCCACGAGGACAAGCTCGCCACGTTCGGCCCGAACGAGTGGCTCGTCGACGAGCTGTACGAGCAGTACCTGAAGGACAAGCACTCCGTCGACGAAGCGTGGTGGGACTTCTTCGCCGACTACACCCCCGCGGAGAACCCGGCGGGGTCCACCACCGCCGCGCCGGCGGCGAACGGCTCGGCCAACGGCTCGACCGGTACCGCGTCCGCGAGCAACGGCTCCGCGAGCAACGGCTCCGCCGGCCAGGCTCCGGCGGCGGCGGTGCGCGAGCCCGCACGACCCTCCGCCCCGGCCCCGGTCGGCAAGACCGACGGCCCCGCCCCGGCGCCCGGCGGTGCCCCGGCGGCGGTGCCGACCGGCGGCGGCTCCGCGTCCACGGCCTCCGGCGCGCGGGCCACGACGCCCCCGCCCGCACCCGTCGCCCCCTCGCCCGCCGCGGCGCCCGCGAAGAGCCCCGCGAAGGGCCCCGCGAAGAGCTCGGTGCGGGCGGCGTTCCCCGAGCAGGACGTGGTGGAGAAGCTGCGCGGCCCGGCCGCGCGCGTGGTGACGAACATGGAGGAGTCGCTCGAGGTCCCCACGGCCACGAGCGTGCGGGCCGTCCCGGCGAAGCTGCTGGTGGACAACCGCATCGTCATCAACAACCACCTCAAGCGGGCCCGCGGCGGCAAGGTCTCCTTCACGCACCTCATCGGCTACGCCCTCGTCGAGGCGCTGGGGCAGATGCCGTCGATGAACGCGGCGTACGCGCTGGACGAGAAGGGCAAGCCCGCGGTCCTGCACCCGGCGCACGTCAACCTCGGCATCGCGATCGACCTGCCGAAGCCGGACGGCTCGCGCCAGCTCATGGTGCCGGCGGTCAAGGAGTGCGAGGGCAAGGACTTCGCGGAGTTCTGGGCCGCCTACGAGGACGTCGTGCGCCGCGCCCGCGCCGGCAAGCTCACCGCGGACGACTTCGCGGGCACCACGATCAGCCTGACCAACCCCGGCACGATCGGCACGGTGCACTCGGTGCCGCGCCTGGTGAAGGGCCAGGGCGCGATCATCGGCGTGGGCGCGATGGAGTACCCGGCGGAGTACCAGGGCGCCAGCGAGGAGACCCTGACCCGCCTGGCGGTCAGCAAGGTCATCACGCTGACGTCCACCTACGACCACCGGATCATCCAGGGCGCCGGCTCCGGCGAGTTCCTGCGGATCGTGCACAGCAAGCTGCTGGGCGAGGACGGGTTCTACGACCGCGTCTTCCAGGCGCTGCACATCCCGTACCAGCCGATCCGCTGGACCGCCGACATCTCGGTCTCCCACGACGACCAGATCAACAAGACCGCCCGGGTGGTGGAGCTCATCCACGCCTACCGGGTGCGCGGTCACCTCATGGCGGACACCGACCCGCTGGAGTACCGCCAGCGGGTCCACCCCGACCTGGAGATCGAGTCGCACGGCCTGACGCTGTGGGACCTGGACCGCGAGTTCCCCACCGGCGGCTTCGGCGGCAAGGCGCACATGAAGCTGCGCGACGTGCTGGGCGTGCTGCGCGACTCCTACTGCCGCACCGTCGGCATCGAGTACATGCACATCCAGGACCCGGAGCAGCGCCGCTGGATCCAGGACCGGGTGGAGCGCCCGTACGCCAAGCCCAGCGCCGCCGAGCAGCTGCGCGTCCTGCGCCGCCTGAACGCCGCGGAGGCGTTCGAGACGTTCCTGCAGACGAAGTACGTCGGGCAGAAGCGCTTCTCGCTGGAGGGCGGGGAGTCCGTCATCGCCCTGCTGGACGCGCTGCTCTCGCGCGCGGCCACGGCGGGCCTGGACGAGGTGTGCCTGGGCATGGCCCACCGCGGCCGCCTGAACGTGCTGACGAACATCGCCGGCAAGAGCTACAGCCAGGTGTTCCGCGAGTTCGAGGGCGTGCAGGACCCCCGCACCGTGCAGGGCTCCGGCGACGTGAAGTACCACCTGGGCACCGAGGGCACCTTCACCGGCGAGGACGGTGAGCGCACGAAGGTCTACGTCGCGGCGAACCCCTCGCACCTGGAGGCCGTCGACCCCGTCCTGGAGGGCGTGGCGCGCGCCAAGCAGGACCGCCTCAACATGGCGGGCGCGTCCTTCCCGGTGCTGCCGGTCCTGCTGCACGGCGACGCGGCGTTCGCCGGGCAGGGCGTGGTGGCCGAGACGCTGAACCTGTCGCAGCTGCGCGGGTACCGCACCGGCGGCACGGTCCACGTGGTCATCAACAACCAGGTCGGTTTCACCACCGCGCCGGCCTCGGCGCGCTCGTCGGTGTACGCCACCGACGTCGGCCGGATGATCCAGGCGCCGATCTTCCACGTGAACGGCGACGACCCCGAGGCGTGCGTGCGGGTGGCGCAGCTCGCCTTCGAGTTCCGCCAGACGTTCGACAAGGACGTCATCATCGACATGGTCTGCTACCGCCGCCGCGGCCACAACGAGGGCGACGACCCCTCGATGACCCAGCCGCTGATGTACAACCTCATCGAGAAGAAGCGCAGCGTCCGCAAGAGCTACACCGAGCAGCTCATCGGCCGCGGCGACATCTCGGTCGAGGACGCGGAGGAGGCGCTGCGCGACTACTCCGCGCAGCTGGAGCGCGCGTTCGCCGAGACCCGCGAGTCCAGCCCGGACAGCACCGGCGACGGGCGCGGCGGGCTGGAGCGCCCCAGCGCGCAGGAGGCCGACGACCAGGCCCCCCTGACCACCCGCCCCACGGCCGTGGACGTGTCGGTGCTGCAGCACATCGCGCAGGTGCAGGCCAACCCGCCGGAGGGCTTCACGGTCCACCCCAAGCTGCGCCAGCTGCTGGACAAGCGCCTGCAGATGACGCGCGAGGGCGGCGTGGACTGGGGCTGGGGCGAGCTGCTGGCCTTCGGCTCGCTGCTGATGGAGGGCACGCCGGTGCGCCTGGCGGGGCAGGACTCCCGCCGCGGCACGTTCGTCTCGCGGCACGCGGTCCTGACCGACCGGGTGACCGGCGACGAGTGGACGCCGCTGCTGTACCTGGGCCGCGAGGGCGCCGAGCAGGCGAAGTTCTGGATCTACGACTCGTTGCTGAGCGAGTACGCGGCCATGGGCTTCGAGTACGGGTACTCCGTGGAGCGCCCGGACGCCCTGGTGCTGTGGGAGGCGCAGTTCGGCGACTTCTTCAACGGCGCGCAGACCGTCATCGACGAGTTCATCGCCGCCGGTGAGCAGAAGTGGGGCCAGCGCTCCTCGGTGGTGCTGCTGCTGCCGCACGGCTACGAGGGCCAGGGCCCGGACCACTCCTCGGGGCGCATCGAGCGCTTCCTGCAGCTGTGCGCGGAGGACAACATGACGGTCGCCGTGCCCTCGACGCCCGCCAGCTACTTCCACCTGCTGCGCCGGCAGGCGTACGCCCGCCCGCGCCGGCCGCTCATCGTCTTCACCCCGAAGTCGATGCTGCGCCTGAAGGCCGCGCAGTCGGCGGTGGAGGACTTCACCACCGGCACCTTCCGCGAGGTCATCGGCGACGAGGGCGGGCTGGACCCGAAGTCGGTCGACCGCGTCCTGCTGTGCAGCGGCAAGGTCTACTGGGACCTCGTGGCCGAGCGCACCAAGCGCGGCGACACCCGCACCGCGGTGGTGCGGGTCGAGCAGCTCGCCCCGCTGCCGGTGGACGCCCTGCTGGAGGTGGCCGCCACCTACCCGGACGCCGAGCTGGTGTGGGTGCAGGAGGAACCGGCCAACCAGGGCGGCTGGCAGCACGTGGCGATGAACCTGTTCGCCTCGGGCACCCGCCTGCGCCGCGTCTCGCGCCCGGCGTCGGCCTCGCCGGCGGCGGGCTCGGCCAAGCGCCACCAGGCCGAGCAGCAGCAGATCGTGGCGGAGGCCTTCGACCGCTGACGCCCGCCGGGGACCGCGCACGACGCCCCCGCCGCCCGCCCCGGGCGGCGGGGGCGTCGTCGTACGCTGGGCCGGAGCGGAGGAGGTGGACCACGTGGCGGTGACGACACCGGAGGCCGGTCGCCCGGTCTCCTGGGACGAGTACGACGCGCTGCCGGAGGACCCTCGTGTGGAGTACGTCGACGGGCACCTGCTCGTGGGCCCGAGCCCGACGCGGTGGCACCAGGAGCTGTGCATCGACCTGCTCACGGCCCTGCGCGCCGCGCTGCCGCCCACGCACGGGGTCATCACGGCGTGGGAGTGGCGGACGGGGACGGATGCGTTCACCCCCGACGTCATGGTCTACGACACCGCCGCCGCGACCGACGAGCGCCGCTTCACCGGCACCCCCGCGCTGTGCGTGGAGGTCCTGTCCACCAACCGCCGCGACGACCTGCTCCTGAAGATGACGAAGTACGCCGCGGCCGGCCTGCCCCGCTACTGGATCGTCGACCCGCGCGAGCGCACGCTGAGCACGTTCGCGCTCGACGACGGCGCCTTCCGCCCCACCCACGTGCTGCGCCCGGCCGACGGCGCGGTGGAGCTGGACCTGGGCGTGGCCCGCCTGCGGCTGGACGTCGCGGCACTGCTGGCCCCGTAGGCGCACTACCCTGGCTCGCGCACTCCCCCACCGACGACAGGAGCACCACACCCGTGCGCGAGGACCAGCTGTGAACGGCCGCTACGACGTGCGGGTGTGCCTGGTGGGCGACGAGTTCGTGACCGGCGTGGGCGACCCGCGCGCCCTGGGCTGGGTGGGCCGGGTCTCGGCGCGCACCCCCCGCGAGGACCGCGACATCACCCTGTACCCGCTGGGCGTGCCGGGCGAGACCACGACCGACCTCAACGCCCGCTGGCGCGACGAGACCACCCGCCGCTTCGCCGGCGGCGACGAGCACCGCCTCGTGGTGGGCCTGGGCCACGCGGACCTGGACGCCGGCACCACCCTGGCGCGCAGCCGGCTGAACCTGGCCAACGTGCTGGACGAGTGCGAGGCGCGCGGGCTGCCGACCCTCGTGGTGGGGCCCACCCCCGTGGCCGACGAGGACCGCAACGACCGCATCGGCGACCTCGCCGACGCCTTCGCCGACGTGTGCGCGCGCCGGCGCGTCGTCTACGTCGACACGTTCTCCCCGCTGGCCGAGCACGAGGACTGGTACGCCGACCTCGCCGCCGGTGACGGCGTGCACCCGGGCCAGGCCGGGTACGGGCTGCTGGCGTGGCTGGTGCTGCACAGCGGCTGGTACGACTGGCTGGGCGTGCCGCAGCCCTGATGCCGCACGGGCGGCGCCGCGTCACAGCACGCGGCGCCAGTAGCGCTCCGGGGCGTCGAGGAAGAAGCGCCACTCGCGGACCAGGTCGAGCTCCTCCCACTCCACGGCGGTGATCCCGCGCTCGTCGAGCTGGAGCACGTTCGCGCCGGGCACCGCGGTCAGCAGCGGTGAGTGCGTCGCGCACAGCACCTGCCGGCCCTCGGCGGCCGCCGCGGCCAGCGAGGCCCCCAGCAGCAGCTGGTTGTCGAACGACAGCGCCGACTCCGGCTCGTCGAGCAGCAGCACCGCGGCCTCGCACACCCAGCGGCTGCGCAGCAGCACCTCGGCGAACCCCTCGCCGTGGCTGAGGTGGTGCAGGGGGTGCGGCCGGGGTGGCCCGTCCCCGGTGCCGGTGGTGTCCTCCAGGTAGGTGTAGAAGCGGTGCGCGGTCTCCGCGCGCAGCAGGAACGCCGCGGCTCGCCGCCCCGGTGAGCGCACGGCGCGCAACCGGGCGGCCAGTCCGGAGCGGTCGCTGCCCCGGCCGCGATCGGCGCCGGCCCGGTGGGCGGCGGACCCGCCCTCGGGGTGCACGCCCAGCAGCTCCGCGACGGCCTCCACGACGGTGGACTTCCCGGTGCCGTTCGCTCCCACGAGGAAGGTGACCCCTGCGGGCAGGTCCAGCCCCTCGGTGAGCAGCTGCGCCACCGCGGGGACGCGGTCCGGCCACGCAGCGGGGTCCACGGTGGCGTCCGGGTGACGTTCCAGGCGGCGCAGGGGCCGCGGACCCGTTGGCATGGGTCAACATTGCCGGATGCCCGGTCCCGACGCAGCCTCCCCCGCTCTCCTGCTCGGTCCGCTGCTGCGCCACGTCGACGGCACCCGGGCCACGGTGTGGGTGGAGCTGGACGCGCCGGCGACGGTGGTCGTGGAGGTGGACCTGCCCGACGGCGGCACCGCCACCGGCACCACCTGCACGTTCACCCTGCACGGGCACCACTTCGCCCTGGCGGTGGTCGAGGGCCTGCCACCGGGCCGTCGCCTGCCGTACCGCGTCCTGGCCGGCGGCGAGCGCCTGTGGCCCCCGCTGGACCCGGCGTGGTCCTGGCCGGCCAGCGAGGTCCGCACGCCCGCCGAGGGTGCTGCGCTGCGCCTGGCGTTCGGCTCCTGCCGGCGCGCCGGGGACGACGGCGCCGAGTCGCTGCGCCTGGTGGGTCCCGACGCCCTGAGCGCGCTGGCGCACCGGATGCGCGACGAGCACGCCGCGGAGGACCGCTGGCCGGACCTGCTGCTGTTCGTCGGCGACCAGGTGTACGCCGACGACCCCACCCCGGCGATCGTGGAGCGGCTGCGCGAGCGGCACCGCGACCGCGCCGACGGTTCCGGCGAGGTCCGCGACGAGATCGGCGACTTCGAGGAGTACACCTGGCTCTACCACGAGACGTGGGGGCCGGAGGCGGTGCGCTGGCTGCTGTCCACGGTGCCGACGTGCATGCTGCTGGACGACCACGACCTGCGCGACGACTGGAACACCTCCGACGTCTGGCGCCGGCGGGTGAGCGCGCAGCCGTGGTGGCGCGACAGGGTGGCGGGCGCGTTCGCCAGCTACTGGGTGTACCAGCACCTGGGCAACCTCTCCCCCGACGAGCTCGCCGGTGAGGAGCTCCTCGCCCGGCTGCGCGCGAGCGGGGACGACACCGAGCGCGACCGGCTCGTCGACGAGTTCGCCCTGCGCGCGGACGCGGACCCGGCCAGCGCGCGGTGGAGCTTCTCCCGCGACCTGGGCGCCGCGCGCCTGGTGGCGGTGGACTCGCGCTGCGCGCGCCGCCTCGAGCCGGGCGCGCGGCGCATCACCGACGAGGCGGAGTGGGCGTGGGTGCGCGAGCAGGCGCTGGGCGCTCCCGCGCCGCACCCGCGAGCCGAGCCGCCGCGGCACCTGCTGCTGGCCACGACGCTGCCGGCCTTCCTGCTGCACGCCGTCCACCACGCCGAGGGCTTCGACGAGGCCGTCGCCGACGGGGTGTGGGGGCGGCGCGCGGCCGGCTGGGCCGAGCGGTTGCGCCAGGGCGCCGACCTGGAGCACTGGGCGGCGTTCCGGGCCTCGTTCGGCGAGCTGGTGCAGCTGCTGCGCGAGGTGTGCGGCGCTGAGCGCCCGCCGGCGAGCGTGCTGGTGCTGTCCGGCGACGTGCACTGCAGCTACACCGCACGGGTGCGGGTGGGGGTGCCGCGGGCCGGGGCGGCCCTCGGCGCGGGTGCGGGCACGGTGGTGCACCAGCTGGTGATGTCGCCGTTCCGCAACCCGCTGCAGCGTTCCGTGAAGGTCGCCAACCGGGTCCTGGACTCCGCGCCGGCGCGGGCGCTGACCCGCGCGCTGGCCCTGGCCGCCGGGGTGCGCGAGCCCGACGTGTCCTGGCGCGTGGAGAACGGGCCGTGGTTCGGCAACGGCGTGATGACCGTGGTGCTGGACCCCGACGGCGGTGCGGCGGTGGAGGTGGAGCACGCGGTCCAGCGCGGGGCCCGCCCGCGGCTGCGGCGCACGCTGCGCGAGGAGCTGAGCACGCCGCGGCACCCCCGTGTGACATCTGCGTAACGACCACCGCCCGGGGGCACCGGTGTGCGCGAGCTGTCCGCGGCGTGGTCCACACTGTCCTGGCTCACCACGAACCCGGAGGTACCCCGTGCTGCTCCGCACCCCCCGCAAGTCCTTCCTCGGCGTCGTCGGCACGTTCGCCGTCGGCGCCCTGGCCCTGGCCGGGTGCGGGTCCGACTCGCTGTCCGGCAGCGCGGGCACCGCCTCGTCCTCGGCGCCCGCCGCGGCGGCCGAGGTCGCCGCCGACCCGGCGCTGACCGCGATGCTGCCGCAGTCCGTGCAGGACTCCGGCGTGCTGCGGGTGGGCACCAACGCCGAGTACGCGCCCAACGAGTTCGTGCGCGACGGCGAGGTCGTCGGCATGGACGTCGACCTCATGGACGCCGTGGCGGCCAAGCTGGGCGTGGAGGCGGAGTACCAGAACGCCGGGTTCGACACCCTCATCACGGGCGTGCAGGGCAACCGCTACGACGCCGCGATCTCCTCGTTCACCGTGAACGCCGAGCGGCTGGAGCAGGTGAACATGGTCC
This sequence comes from Kineococcus auxinigenes, assembly GCF_050871525.1. NCBI lineage: Bacteria > Bacillati > Actinomycetota > Actinomycetes > Kineosporiales > Kineosporiaceae > Kineococcus > Kineococcus auxinigenes. The sequence continues at coordinate 24,340 of NZ_JBKBCT010000002.1, forward strand.
AGTACTTCAACGCCGGCACCCAGTGGGCGGTGCGCGAGGGCAACCCCGACGGCATCGACCCGGAGAGCGCCTGCGGGGTGAGCGTGGCCGTGCAGAACGGCACCGTGCAGGCCGACGTGGACCTGCCCGCCCGCCAGCAGGCGTGCGCCGACGCCGGGCAGCCCGCCGTCGACGTGGTGCCCTTCGACTCCCAGCAGGACGCCACCGCCGCCCTCGTGCAGGGCCGCGTGCAGGCGGTGGTGGCCGACTCCCCCGTCGTGGCGTACGCGGTGCAGCAGAGCGAGGGCCTCGAGCTGCTGGGCGAGATCTACGACGCCGCCCCGTACGGGGTCGTCGTGCCGCTGGAGCAGACGCAGACCGCCGAGGCGATCTCGCAGGCGCTGCACGCCCTCGCCGAGGAGGGCGCCTACGAGGCCGCCCTCGAGGCGTGGGGCGCGCAGGACGGCGCCGTGGACGAGTTCCCGGTGAACCCGGCCCCGTGAGCCCGCAGGACTCCGTCGAGGACGCCCGCCCCGGGCGCATCGACGCGGTGGAGGTCCGCCACCCGTGGCGGTGGGTGGCGCTGGCGGTCATCGCGGTGCTCGTCGCGATGCTCGCCCACCTGCTGGTGACCAGCCCGGCGTTCGACTGGGCGTTCACCCTGGAGGTGATGAACCAGACGGCGGTCATCCGCGGCCTGCTGCTCGGCACCCTGCTGATGACGGTGCTCGCCATGGTCATCGCTGTCGTCGTCGGAGTCCTGATGGCCGTCGCCCGGCTCTCGGACAACCCGCTGCTGTCCGGGGCGGCGTGGGTGTACACCTGGTTCTTCCGCTCGGTCCCCCGGTACGTGCTGCTGTTCCTGACCGGCAGCCTGGGCGCCCTGTTCGCCGGGGGGCTCTCGCTGGGCGTGCCGTTCGACTTCCTGCTCACCGACGCCTTCGGCACGCCGGAGCTGCGGTTCCTCAGCGTGGACCAGGCCACCGTGTACGCGTGGCTGGGCGGCTACGCCGGTGGCGTCCTGGCGCTGGGGCTGTCCGAGGCCGCGTACATGGCGGAGATCGCCCGCGCCGGCCTGCTCAGCGTCGACCGCGGCCAGCACGAGGCCGCCGCCGCACTGGGCATGACGAAGCGCCAGGTGATGCGCCGGGTCGTGCTGCCGCAGGCGATGCGCGTCATCGTCCCCCCGACGGGCAACGAGGTCATCGCGATGGTCAAGGACACCTCGCTGCTGAGCGCCCTGCCGGTGACCGTGGAGCTCTTCTACCAGGTCACGCAGATCAGCGGCCGCACCTACCAGGTGCTGCCCGCGCTGGCCGCGGCGGTGATCTACTACCTCCTGCTGACCAGCGTGCTCATGGTCGGGCAGCACTTCCTGGAGCGGCGCTTCGGCCGCGGGTTCGGCGGCGGCGCCGCCCGGCCCGCCGCAGCCGGCGTCGCCGTGGGCCCGGGGGCGCAGAAGTGAGCGCGCCCGAGGTCCAGGTGCCCCGCGTCCAGGCGCCCCTGGTCCGGGCGGTCAACGTCCACAAGTCCTTCGGGCACGTGGAGGTGCTGCGCGGCGTCGACCTGGACGTCCACGCCGGTGAGGTCGTGTGCCTGCTGGGGCCCTCCGGCTCGGGCAAGACGACGTTCCTGCGCTGCATCAACGCCCTGGAACGCATCGACGGCGGCCGCATCCGGGTGGACGGCGACCTCATCGGCCTGGAGGAGCGCGGCGGCCGGCTGCACCGCCTGACCGACGAGCGCCTGGCGCGGCAGCGCCGCGACATCGGCATGGTGTTCCAGCGGTTCAACCTGTTCCCGCACATGACGGCCCTGCAGAACGTCGTGGAGGCGCCCGTGCGCGTGCGCGGCGTCGCCAGGGCGCAGGCGCGCGAGGAGGCGCTGGCGCTGCTGGAGCGGGTGGGCCTGGCCGACCGGGTGCACAACTACCCCGCGCAGCTGTCCGGCGGGCAGCAGCAGCGGGTGGCGATCGCCCGCGCGCTGGCCATGCGGCCCAAGCTCATGCTCTTCGACGAGCCGACCTCCGCGCTGGACCCCGAGCTCGTCGGGGAGGTGCTGGCGGTCATGCGCGAACTGGCCGCGGACGGCACCACGATGATCGTGGTGACCCACGAGGTGCAGTTCGCGCGCGAGGTCGCCGACCAGGTGGTGTTCATGGACGGCGGGGTCGTCGTCGAGCGCGGCACCCCCGCCGACGTCATCGGCGCCCCCCGCCACGAGCGCACCCGCGCGTTCCTGTCGCGGGTGCGCGAAGGGGGCTGACACCGCCGCCCTCAGCGGCTCACAGGGTGAAGGTGCTCACCGCCGCGCGCAGTTCCTGCGCCGCGCCGGAGACCTCGTCGGCCGCCGCCTGCGTCGCGCCGGCGTCGGCGGTCGTGCGGGCCGCCGCCGAGGCGATGCCGGAGATGTTGTCGGTGATCTCGGCGGAGCCGTTGGAGACCTCGGTGACGTTGCGGACCATCTCGCTGGTCGTGGCGGACTGCTCCTCCACCGCGGCGGCGATGGTGGCCTGCAACCCGTCGATGCGGGCGATGACCTCGGTGATCCCACTGATCGCCGACGCCGCCGACGCCGCGTCCGCCTGCGTCGCGTTCACCCGGCCGACGATCTCCTCGGTGGCCCGCGCGGTCTGCTGCGCCAATTCCTTGACCTCGCCGGCGACCACGGCGAAACCCTTGCCCATCTCCCCCGCGCGGGCGGCCTCGATGGTCGCGTTCAGGGCCAGCAGGTTCGTCTGCTCGGCGATGGAGGTGATGAGCTTGACGACGTCGCCGATCTCGCGGGAGGACACCGACAGCCGCTCGATGGTGGCGCGGGCGTCCTCCGCGGAGGCGACCGCGGCGGAGGCGACCTGCGAGGCGTCGGCGGTGGAGGAGGCGATCTCGCGGATCGCCGCGCTCATCTCGTCCCCGGCTGCGGCCACCGTGCTGACGTTGGCGGCGATGTCGCTGGAGGCCAGCAGCACGACGTCCGCCTGCGCGGAGGACTCCCCCGCTCCCGCCGACAGGCGCTGAGCGACCTCGCCGAGGCTGCCGGAGGCGTTCTGCAGGCCCGTCACGCTGTGCCCGATGGCGCGGATGGTGGTGGAGACCTGGTCCAGGGCGGTGTTCAGCGCCTGCGCGGTCTGGCCGACCTCATCGCGGCTGCTGACCTGCACGCGCTCGTCCAGGCGCCCGGCGGCCAGCGCCTCGGCGACGCGGCGGGTGCGGCCCAGGGGGCCGGCGATCGAGCGGGAGATGACGACGGCCAGTGCCGCACCCAGCGCCACGGCGAGCGCCGTCACGCCGATCAGCAGCGCCCGGGCGCGCTCGTAGGCGGCTGCACCGGCGGCGGCGGCCTCGTCGGCCACCCGCGTGGCGGTGTCCTGGACGACGCCGAGGGTGTCGCCGGTGGAACCGTGGGCGATGCCGCCCTCGGCCACGGGGACGGACTCGTCGTTGCGGGTGGTCATGAACCGCACCTGGTCACCGGTCATCGCGATGTCGACGAGGACGGCGGTGCCGGACGCGTACTCCGCCAGGGCGGCGTCGACCGCCTCGAGCTGGTCGGCGGGGACCTGCGGGTCGCTGGCCTTGTAGGCGTCCCAGGAGTCCAGGAGAGCCGCCTGGTCCTCCTCGAAGGTCGCCTTCGCATCGGCGGTGGGCACCAGGGCGAGGGCGAAGAGGCCCTTGGTGGCGCGCTGGGAGGCGGTGGCCACCTCGCCGAGGGCCTGCTGCCCGGCGACGCTCTCGGCGCTCATCACCCGCAGCCGCTCCTGGGCGTGCGAGAGCTGCACGAGGCCGACGGCGGCCACCGTCAGCAGCAGCAGGCAGACGACGCCGATGCTGCTGACGATCTTGGTGCTGACCTTGAGGTCGAGCAGGAACCGCGGCACGTCGTCTCCTCGGGCTGGAACGGTGACGCGCTCGCCGGCAGTGGTGGCGCTCACACCTCATCGGCCTGCGCGTCCTCGTCCTGAACGCTTCCGCGGAGGGGTCTCGGGACGTGCGCCCGGTGCGCCGGCCCGTCCGGCTCAGCGCGAGCAGTGCCGCCGGCGCGGCGGGCGGGTCAGGACCGCTCCGCCCACCCCGGCGCGACCTCAGGCAGCTGACCGGTCCGCAGCACCTCGGCCGCCACGTCGCGCAGCTTGCGGTTGGTGTGCTGCGACACCTGCCGCAGGTCGGCCAGGGCCTGCTCGCGGGTGGTCTTGCGCAGGGCCATGAGGACCCCCACGGCGGCACCGATGTCCCGGTTGGAGGCGACGGCCTCCTCCAGGTTCACCGCCCGCTGCCGGTGCGCGAACGCGGACACGCCCGCGGCTCCCACCGCCAGGACGACGTCGGCCAGGGCGCGGCGCTCACCGTCGAAGGCCCCCGGGGAACCCGCGTACAGGTTCAGTCCGGCGGACCACTCCAGGTCCTCGTCCGGCACCAGCGGCGAGGACAGGACGCTGCCGATGCCGAGGGTGGCGAACCGCTGCACCACCCCGGGCCAGCGCTGCTCGGCCGAGACGTCGGCCACGTGCAGCTGCCGGCCGGTGGCGATGGCCTCCAGGCAGGGGCCGGTGCCGGCGGCGTACTGGACCTCGTCGGCGCGCCGGGGCACCGCGCCGGCACCGGCCACGGTGGTGCTGCGCGGACCGCGGCGCACGGTGACGGTGCCGCCGAGCAGGCCGGGCACCGCCTCCAGGGCCGCTCGCACGACGGCGTCGCAGGCGTCGGGGAGCTGGTGGGCGCCGTCCACGGCGGTGCGCAACCGGTGCACGACGCCGGCGAGGGCGACGACGGCTTCACGGGGAGTCGCCGGGTCGCTCACCGACGTCACTGCGGGCCTCCTACCGACCGTGGCAGAGGCTCTTGCTTGAACCGTGTGCTCTGAGACTAGTGGATCGGGACACCCGCCCGGCACGCAGCACCACGGCCCTCAGGCCGGTCCGCCGCCCGTCCCCGGTGGCGCCACCACGAGCTCCCCGGAGCGCGCCCGCGACACGCACGGCATGACGAACCCCTCGCGCTCGGCCTCGGTCAGCACGAGGTCGCGGTGCTCCGCCTCGCCACCGACCAGCCGCAACCGGCACGTCCCGCAGGTGCCGGAGGCGCAGGAGGCGTCCACGGCGATCCCGGCGCGTCCCAGCGCCGCCAGCAGCGTGGTGTCCGCCCCCACCTCCACGCGGGCCCCCGTCGGCGCCCACACCGCGGTGAAGGGCTCGCGGCGCCCGCCCAGGGGGTCCACGCCGGCGAAGTCCTCCACGTGCACGCGACTGGGCCGCCAGTGCACCGTCAGGGCCAGGACCTCCTGCACGAGCTCGCTCGGCCCGCAGCAGTACACGCGGGCGTCGTCGTCGGGTTCGGCCAGGTGCGGCCACAGGTCCAGCCGTCCGTGCACGGAGCTGTGGTGCAGCACCGTGCCGTCGGCGGAGAACTCGTCGAGGAACGCCGTCTCCCGCGGGCTGCGCGTCAGGTACAGCACGGTGACGTCGGCGCCGCCGCGGGCGCGCAGCTCGCCCACCATCGAGCGCACGGGCGTGATGCCGATGCCGCCGGCGATGAACAGGTAGCGCTTCGCGCGGCGCAGCGGGAAGGCGTTGGCGGGCTCTGACACGGCCAGCTCGTCACCGACGGCGACGTCGTCGTGCATGCTCACCGACCCGCCGCGGCCGGCGGCGTCGCGGCGCACGCACAGCACGTACCGCTGCGGGGCGCGCGAGCCGGGCTCGACGAGGCTGTAGCTGCGCCGGTGCCCGGCGGGGGTGCTCACCGCGACGTGCGCACCGCTGCGGTACCCGGGCAGCGCGCCGCCGGCGGGGTCGAGCAGGACGAAGCGGCGCACCGACGCGGTGAGGTCCTCCGTCTCCGCGACCCGCAGGCGCAGGTCCTCAGGCACGCAGCTCACCCCCCACGGCCAGCGTGCCGCCGGTGAGGACCCGCACGTAGAACCCCATGAGCTCGTGGCCGAAGCAGCGCGACAGCAGCTGCGGCACGGGCAGGTCGCGTCGCCCGGTGCCCGGCTCCACCTCGGTGGCGGCGCAGCGCACCGTGGGCTGCTCCCCGCGCACCCGCACCCCGTCGAGGGTGAACTCGGCCCCCACCAGGTCCAGCTCGGCGAAGGCGGGCAGGCCGTCGACGTGGACGTTGGCGCGGAAGCGCAGCGGGTCCACCGGTGCGCCGGCGCGCCGCTCCAGCTCGCGCACCGAGGCCAGGTTCAGCACCGAGACCAGCTCCATCGCCTCGTCGCCGCCGGGGGCGGTGTCGGTGAAGCGCCGGCCCTCCTCGTGCGCCCACACCGGCAGCACGCCCGCCGGCAGGTCCAGGACCCGCGCGAACAGCTCCAGGACCCGCTGCACGCCCTCCCCGGTGCGCAGGTCCGCGCGCAGCACCTCGTGCTCGCGCACCGCGACGGTGAAGGCCCCCGTGCCGGTGTCCAGGTGGGTGCGCAGCCCTGCCAGCCGGGCCTCGTCGACGAGCACGAAGAACTGCCGCTTGGAGATGCCGCGGCGCACGCCCGGCGCGTACTCGCCACCGGGGCGGGCCAGGGCGAAGGCGCGGTCGAAGGGGAACGCCCGCCCCGCGCTCAGCTCCACCTCGCGCAGCGGCTGCGGGCTCAGGCCCTTGACCGGGTACACGTGCAGCGCCTCCACCCGGCCGACCGCGCCGCCCCCCGCCACCTGCCCGCTCGTCACGGCGCCACGGTAGCGAGCGGGTGCGCTCCCGCCGCGCCCCGGCTGCGCGCGGCGCCCCGACCACTACCCTGCTCACCGTGACGAGCCCCCTGAGCACGGCGAGTGAGAAGACGGCCGGCGAGAAGCGGGTCCTGGTCGCGGCCCTGGAGCGGCAGCGCCAGGCCGTGCTGTGGAAGCTGGAGGACCTCGACGACGAGCGGCTGCGCCGGCCCCTGGTGCCCTCGGGCACCTCGCTGCTGGGCATCGCCAAGCACCTGGCCTCCGTCGAGAACGGCTGGTTCGGGCGCACGTTCGGGCGGGCGAACGAGGAGGTGCCCGACCAGGCCCTGGCCGAGGACCCGCACGCGGAGTGGCGCGTCCACCCGTGGGAGACCACCGAGGGCGTGCTCGCCTACTACGCGCGGGCGCGCGCCGCCTCGGACGCGGTGGTCTCCGAGCTGAAGCTCACCGACCGCGGCACCACCCGCGACGGCGACGCGGTCTCGCTGCGCTGGGTGCTGGTGCACATGACCGAGGAGACCGCCCGGCACGCCGGGCACGCCGACGTCCTGCGCGAGCTGCTCGACGGCCGCACCGGGGACCGCCCCGGCGCCTGAGCCGCCCGCACCCGGGCGGTGGCCCCGGCGCACTTCCCCACGGACGGGGACGAAGGTCCCTGCCCCGGCTGCCGATGGGAGTGCGTGGCCCCTCGTCTGCGCTCCCTGCGCTCCCAGCTCCTGGTCCCCGGTGTCGGGGCCGTCGTCGTCACCGCCGGTCTGCTCAGCGCGCTGAGCGCCTGGCAGGTGGGCGACCTCGCCGACGCCACCTCCGGCGACGTGCGCGCGATGTCCGAGCAGTCGCTGCGCGACGCCGGCGGGCAGGTGCTGACCACGGTCGCGACCCAGTCCGCCGCCGTGCAGTCGCAGCTGGACGGCGACCTGCGCGCCACCGACGAGCGCCTGCTGGCGCTGGGTGCGCCGCGCCTGGCCGGCAGCACCACCTGGACCGCCACGAACCAGGTCACCAAGGAGCCCGTGCAGGTCACCGTGCCGCAGCTGCTGTTCGGGGACACCTCGCTGGGCCAGGTGACCGACCCCGCCCAGACCGTGCCGGCGGTGGACGCCGTGGCCGCGCTGACCGGCGCCCCGGTCACCGTGTTCCAGCGCGTCAACGAGGCCGGCGACATGCTGCGGGTGGCGACGACCGTGGTCGGCGCGAACGGGAAGCGCAACATCGGCACGTACATCCCCGCCGTCAAGGAGGACGGCAGCCCCACCCCGGTGGTGGCCTCGCTGCTGGCCGGGGAGACGTACCACGGCACCGCCGTCGTCGCCGACGAGCCGTACGTCACCGTGTACGAGCCGCTGCTCATCGACGGCGAGGTCGCCGGCGCGGTGTTCGTGGGCCTGCCGCAGGCGGACGTCACCACGGACCTGCGCGCCCGGCTCGCCGAGGCGACCGTGGGCCGCACCGGCCAGTACGCCGTCTTCTCCAGCGCCGCCGCCTCGCGCGGCACCGCCGTGGTCGCCCCCGAGGGCGCCGCCGACGGCGACGCGATGCTGCAGGCCCGGGACGCGGACGGCGAGCCCTACGTGGAGCGGCTGCTGGAGCTGGCCGCGGACCTGCCCGACGGCGGGTTCACCACCACCACCGTCGAGCTGCCCTCCGGCCCGCAGACCGTGGGCGTCTCCCGCTACGCCGCCTACGACTGGGTGGTGACCAGCTGGCTGCCCGAGGCGGACACCGCGGCGGTCACCGACCGCATCCAGGACGAGCGCGCCGCCCTGGTGCGCGACAACGTCCTGGCCGGGCTGGGGATCGCGGCCGTCCTCGGCGTGCTGATCGCCGTGCTGGCCCGGGGCCTGGTGGGCCGCATCGAGCGGCTGACGGGCGTGCTGCGCCGCGTCGCCGCGCGGGACCTGTCCGTGGGCGCGACCGCCGACGAGCGCACCGACGAGATCGGCGAGATGGGCCGCGCCCTGGACGACGCGGTGGCCGGCATGCGCGAGGCCGTCACGGCGATGAGCCGCGGCGCCGGGCGGTTGAGCGGGACCGCCGCCTCCCTGCAGGGCGCCAGCGCGCAGCTGGCCGACGCGGCCGAGAGCACCGCCACGGACATCACGCAGGTCGCCGGGGACGCCGGCGGCGTCTCCGAGGGCGTGCGCGACGTCGCCGAGGCCGTGGAGCAGCTGCGCGCGGCGGCCGACGAGGTCTCCTCCACCACCAGCGGCGTCACGGTCGTGGCGGGCGAGGCCGTGCAGCTGGCGCAGGCCGCCACGGGCACCGTGGAGCGCCTGGGCGGCTCCTCCCAGCAGATCGCCGACGTGCTGCGCACCATCACCGCGATCGCCGGGCAGACGAACCTGCTGGCCCTGAACGCCACCATCGAGGCGGCGCGCGCCGGCGAGGCCGGCTCCGGGTTCGCCGTGGTGGCCGAGGAGGTCAAGGAGCTGGCCCGCCAGACCGCCCAGGCCACCGAGGAGATCGCCCCCACGCTGACGGCCGTGCAGGCCGAGGCGGCCGCCGTGCGCGCGGACATCGACTCCATCTCCCGCACCATCGCGCACATCGACGCCCAGCAGGCGACGATCGCCTCCGCGGTGGCGCAGCAGCTGGCCACGACCACCTCGATCGGCGCCACCCTGCACAGCGCCGCCGCCAGCTCCGGCGGGATCGCCGGGGCGCTGTCGGTCGCGGCGGGCTCCGTGGCCGGCACCACCGCGCAGGTCGGCTCGGTGCGCGAGGCGGTCTCGGAGCTGGGGCAGGTCGCCGAGGACCTGGAGGCGGTCACCCGCCGGTTCACCCTCTGAGCGCCCTGCGCGGGGGTCGGCGCGAGGGCCGGTGCAGGACCGGCGGGCGGCCGCTCACCCCCGCAGCCCGGCGCGCCGGGCCGCGACGGGCACGTCCTGGCGCGGCACCCGGTGCCGGCGCCGGTCCAGCTCCAGGGTGAGGGCGTACCCGTAGACGGTCAGCGCCGTCAGCACCCACAGCCACAGGCACACCGCGACGGCACCGCCCACGTGCGTGTAACCGCCGAACGGCGAGCCGAGGTCCACGGGGATGGCGAGGAAGAGCACGAACCCCTGCAGGAACCCGGAGACGAACGCCCCGGTGGCGTAGGCGCCCCACAGCGTCGCCCACCAGCCGGCGCGCACCGGCCCCAGCACCCGGTACACGTACACCAGCACCGGGGAGACCACGAGCCAGTCCACGTTGAGGGCGACGTACACCGCCAGCGCCGTGCGGGCGGTGCCGGTGCCGAACCAGCCGGCCAGGAACGGGGCCACCTCCAGCACCGCGAGGAAGCCCACCGGCGCTAACAGCAGCAGCGGAGCCGCGCGCAGGCGCACCCGCCACGCCCCGGCGCGCCCGCGCACCGGTTCGGGGGCCGGCTCGGGGAAGCGGACGCTGACCCGGGTGAAGCCGCGGCGCAGGCCCTCCCCGTACACGGTGGCGGGGACCAGCGCGAACAGGACCGACCACCAGCCGACGTCCACCCCGGTGCGCACCAGGTCCTGCACCACGCGACCGGCGCCCTGCGCCGTGGGCAGGGCCTGCGCGACGGCGTCGCCGAGCTCGACCACGCGCTCCGGGCCCAGCGCCACGGCCAGCAGGCGCACCGCCACGACCAGCGAGGGCACCAGCGCCACGGCGGCGTAGAAGGTGACCCCCGCGGACACCAGGAAGAGGTCGTGACCGTGCAGGCGGGTGCGCACGTCGGCGAGCAGCGAGCGCAGCCGCGAGACGCGGCCGGCCTCGGCGGTGCGGTTCACACGCCCACCGGGGCGCTCTGCGCGGGCAGGTGCACGGACGCCCGGGTCGGGGGCGGCGGGGGCGTGGCGCGCGGGGCCCGGGCACCGCGGTAGGCGCGGCGGTAGGCGGTCGGCGTGGTGCCCACCAGGCGCAGGAAGTGCTGGCGCAGCATCGCCGCCGAGGAGAAGCCGCAGCGGCGGGCCACCTCGTCGACGCTCTCGTCGCCGTCCTCCAGCAGCAGCCGCGCGGCCCCGACGCGCTGCTCCAGCAGCCAGCGGTGCGGGGTGACGCCCGTCTCGGCGCGGAAGCGGCGCGCGAAGGTGCGCGGGGACATCGCGGCCGCGCGCGCCCAGCCGGCGATGTCGACGTCCTGGTCCAGGTGGGCGGCGGCCCAGGTCAGGGCCCGCTGCAGGGACTCGTCGGCGCAGGGGCGCACCGGCGCCTCGACGTACTGCGCCTGCCCGCCGTCGCGGTGCGGGGGCACGACCATGCGCCGGGCGATCGCGGTGGCCACCGCGCTGCCGTGGGCCTCGCGCACCAGGTGCAGGCACAGGTCGATGCCGGCGGAGGTGCCGGCGCTGGTGGCGATGGGCCCGTCCTGCACGTACAGCACGTCGGGGACGACTTGCACGGCGGGGAACTCGCGGGCCAGCTGCGCGGCGTAGCGGTGGTGGGTGGTGGCGCGCCGGCCGTCGAGGTACCCGCCGCGGGCCAGGGTGAAGGCGCCGCTGCACAGGCTGGCGACGGTGGCCCCGCGGGCGAGGGCGGCGTCCAGGTGCGGGGCCAGGACGGCCACGTCCGGGCCGCGCAGCGCCCGCGAGGGGCCGATGAGGACCAGGTCGGCGTCGTCGACCCGGTCCAGGCCGTGCTCGGGGACCAGGGTGAAGCCCTGCGCGGAGCGCACCGGGGCCCCGCCGGGCGAGCACACCGCGAAGTCGAAGGCGGGCACGCCCTCGTCGGTGCGGTCGATGCCGAAGACCTCGCAGCCGATGGCGAACTCGAAGGTCGAGAAGGCCTCGCCGACGACCACGGCGATCGAGCGCAGGAGGGGCACGGGGGCAGTCTGCCAGCGCCGGGCGAGGTTGGCAGGATGGCGACGAACATCGGCAGGACTGCCACTCGGCGCACGCGGCGCACCGCGCCACGCTCAGCGCATGACCTTCTCCGACTGGTTCTGGCTCGCCGTCCTCGTCGTCCCCCCGCTGCTGGGCCCGCTGGCGTGGGCAGGCCGGCCGGGCACCCGCGCCCCGCTGGAGTGGAACCTCAGGCCAGCAGCCCGAGGCGCCGCAGCTCGACCCCGAGGTCGTGCGGGTTCGTGGCAGCCTGCTGGGCGTCCTCCAGCGTGACCACGCCGTCGCGCACCAGCGCCACGAGGTGCTGGTCGAAGGTCTGCATCTGGTAGTAGGAGCCCTCGCGGATCAGGTCGGTGATGTGGTGGGTCTTGTCCGGGTCCGCGATGGCGTCGGCGATGCGCCCGGTGTTCACGCAGATCTCCATCACCACGCACCGCCCGCGCCCGTCCGCGCGGGGCACCAGCCGCTGGCACACGATGCCGCGCAGCGAACCCGCCAGCGCCAGGCGCACCTGCTTCTGCTCGTGCGGGGGGAAGAAGTCGATGATGCGCGAGATCGTCTCCGCCGCGTCGATGGTGTGCAGCGTCGACATGACGAAGTGACCGGTCTCCGCCGCCGACAGGGCGGCCTTGACCGTCTCCGTGTCGCGCATCTCCCCCACGAGGATGACGTCGGGGTCCTGGCGCATCGCCGCGCGCAGCGCCGTGGTGAAGTCGGCGGTGTCCAGGCGCACCTCGCGCTGGCTGATGATCGAGCGGTTGTCGTCGTGCAGGATCTCGATGGGGTCTTCGATCGTCACGACGTGGCTCTCGCGGACGTTGTTGATGTGGTCGATCATCCCGGCCAGCGTCGTCGTCTTGCCCGAGCCGGTCGGGCCGGTGACCAGCAGCAGCCCGCGGTGCTCCAGCGCCAGCTGCTCCAGCACAGGCGGCACCCCCAGCCCCGACAGCGGCACCGCCTTGGCCGCCACCCGCCGCAGCACCAGGCCCACCGACCCGCGCTGGCGGAAGGCGTTGACGCGGAAGCGCCCGCCGCCGCCGGGCAGGCTGTGCGCGAAGTCGGCCTCGCTGGTGCGGGCGAACTCCTCCACCAGGTCCGGGCGCAGGATCTGCCGCAGCATCTCCTCGGTGTCGTCCGGCGTCAGCGCCGGGGCCTGCAGCTGGCGCAGCCGGCCGTCGATGCGCACCCGCGGGGGGGAACCCGCCTTGCAGTGCAGGTCCGAGCCGCGCAGCTCCACCAGCGCCCGCAGGTAGGGGGTGATGAGGGGCTCGGTGCCGCCGTGGGCCACCCGTCCCGCGGGGAGCACCGGGGTCTGCGCGATCGTCACCCCGGCGGCATCGGGACGACGGACCGCCACCTTGAGCACTCCTCACCCCGTGGGAGCATGGACGCCGGAGATGTCGACAGGGAGGAGCAGCTCATGAGCAAGCGTGGCCGCAAGCGCCGCTCGCGCAAGAGCAACGGCGCGAACCACGGCAAGCGCCCCAACGCCTGAGCACAGGCGCACGAGAGGCCCCGGACCAGCAGGTCCGGGGCCTCTCGTCGTGGGTGGCTCGGGCGGGCTCAGCGCACCGACGCGCTGACCTCGGTGATCTGCACGAGGATCCGCGCGCGCAGCTGCGTCGGCGCCGTCTCGCACGGGCACCCGTCCCGGATGACCCGCTTGAGCTGCTCGTCCTCGGCGAGTTGCGCCACGCAGCTGGCGCACTCCAGCAGGTGCGCCTTCAGCCGCTCGCAGTCGAGATCGGCCATCTCCCCGTCGAGGTACTCGAACGCCCGCTCGAGGACCTCGCGGCACTCCTGCTTCAGCGGCGGCCCGCCCGCGGCGGTGACGCGCTCCGGCTCCCGGGGGGTGCTCACGAGGCCCCCTCCGCCTGCCGCACGGCCCCCGACACGCCCCGGCCCACCGCGTAGTCGCGCAGCATCTCGCGCAGCAGGCGACGGCCCCGGTGCAGGCGCGACATCACGGTCCCGATGGGGGTGCCCATGATCTCGGCGATCTCCTTGTAGGCGAAGCCCTCCACGTCGGCGAGGTACACCGCCATGCGGAAGTCCTCCGGGACCTGCTGCAGGGCCCGCTTGACGTCCGAGTCCGGCAGGTGGTCCAGCGCCTCGGTCTCCGCCGAGCGCAGGCCCGTGGACTGGTGCGACTCCGCCCGCGCCAGCTGCCAGTCCTCGATCTCGTCGGAGTGGGACTGCTGCGGCTCGCGCTGCTTCTTGCGGTACGTGTTGATGTAGGTGTTCGTGAGGATCCGGTACAGCCAGGCCTTGAGGTTCGTGCCCGGGGCGTACTGGTGGAACGCGCCGTACGCCTTGGCGAAGGCGTCCTGGACGAGGTCCTCGGCGTCCGCGGGGTTGCGCGTCATGCGCAGCGCCGCGGAGTAGAGCTGGTCGAGGAAGGGCAGAGCGTCGCGCTCGAAGCGCGCCGCGCGCTCGTCGGCGGTCTCCTCCGAGGGTGCCCTCGAGGTCTGTTCGGTCATCGGCACCGAGCCTAGGCCCTCGCCGCGCCGCGCGCTCAGCGCACCCGGCGCGCTCGCGGGACGCCGCCCGGGACGCCTGCCCGGCGGTCCCACCGCCGCGCGGGACGCGGTGCGAGCACCGGTCTTCTCAGCCACAACCATGACCGCCACAACGCCCGCCGGACGGGCACCATTCCGGCGCCGGTGCACGGCCGGGGGCGCCCCTCAGGCACCCGGCGGTGGCACCGGGTGCCTGCTCAGGGCCGTGGCGGCCCGCTCGCGCGCCAGCGCCTCCAGCAGCGCGGCGACGTCCTCGGCCTCGTCGAGGGTGGGGTCCAGCCAGGCGTCGCGCAGGTCGCGCGGCACGACCAGCGGCACCGGCCCGGACAGCCCGTCCGGGCCCGGCCCGGCGGCGGTGGTCACGACCGCGAAGCTCACCAGCCACCGCGCGGGGTCGCCGGGCGCCCTCGCCGGGTCCTGCCAGAACTCGTACACGCCCGCCAGCGACAGCACCGAGCCGTCGGCGGCGGAGACCGCGAGCGGCCGCGCGCCGGTCTCGTCGCCGGCCGGCCGCTGGTGCCAGGCGTCCACCGGGACCAGGCAGCGGCGGGCCAGGGCCGCCGGCGCGGACGACGGCTCGCGCAGCAGCGTCTCGGCGCGCACGTGCGCGGCGGCCGGGCCGCCGGAGGCGTCCCGCGCCCCCGGGGGCACCAGGCCCCAGCTCAGGGCGCGCAGCGACCGGGCCGGCGGGGCGTCCGGCTCACCCCTGCGGAAGCGTTCCAGGACCACCGGGGGCCGGGCGCCGGGGACGACGTCCGCCCGGAGCGCGGCACCGCCGGGGTCGAGGGCCTGCTCCTCCACCTCGAACTCCGCGACCAGCTCCTCGACGTCCCGCCGCAGCAGGTACCCGTTGACCACGCGCCACACCCTGGCACGCGCCGCCGACAGCACCCCGGCACGACCCCCGGCGGGTGCGCCCGGAGCGCCGGTGCGGTAGGCAACTCCCATGACTCTGGTGCGACGTGTGGCCCGACCGATGCTCGCCGCGGTCTTCATCAAGACCGGCATCGACCAGGTGCGCAGGGCGCCCGACCTGGCGCCGGCCGCCGAGCCGGTGGCCGAGCGGCTCGCCGGCCCGCTGCACCTGCCGCAGGACCCGGTGCTGCTGGTGCGCCTGAACGGCGCCGCCATGGCCGGGGCCGGCGTGCTCTTCGGGCTGGGCCGGGCACCGCGCCTGTCCGCCGCGGTGCTGGCCGCCACCGCCGCCCCCACCGCCTACGTGGCCCACCCGTTCTGGACGGAGAAGGACCGGGCCGTGCGCTCGGAGGTCCTGGGCGACTTCCTCAAGGACGTCGGCCTGCTGGGCGCGGCGCTGCTGGCCGCCGTGGACACCGCCGGCAAGCCGGGCGTGCTGTGGCGCGCCGGGCGCGCCGGTCGCGACGCGAAGCGGCTGGCCGCGCACGCCGCCGAGTCCGGCCGCAAGGACCTCGCGCTCGTGGCCGCCAAGGCGGGCTGACCCGCGCCCCGCTCCCCCGACGGCCCCGGGCTCGAGGCCGTCGGGGGGTCGAGGACCGTCGGGGGGTGCTGCGAGGATGCGGGCGTGAGCCCGACGACAGCCGACGCCGTCCCCCCGTCACGACCCGGCCGGTCCGCGCCCGAGCTGTGGCCCGCCCCCCGCGCGGCCGGCCCGCTGGACGCCGTGGTGCCCGTGCCCGGCTCGAAGTCGCTGACGAACCGCTACCTCGTGGTGGCCGCGCTCGCCGAGCGGCCGTCCCTGCTGCGCGCGCCCCTCATCTCGCGCGACACCACCCTGATGGCCGACGGCCTGCGCGCCCTGGGTGCGGACGTCGTCGAGGGCGGCCACGGCGCCGAGGGTGTGGAGGCCGGCGACTGGCTGGTGCGCCCCGGGCCCGTCACCGGCGGCGCCCGCGTGGACTGCGGCCTGGCCGGCACCGTCATGCGATTCCTGCCGCCGGTGGCGGCGCTGGCCGAGCAGCCGGTGGAGTTCGACGGCGACGCCCGCGCCCGCGAGCGCCCGATGGGTGCGGTGCTGGACGGGCTGCGCCAGCTCGGCGCCGTCGTGGAGGACGGCGGCCGGGGCCTGCTGCCGTTCACGGTGCGCGGGCCGGCCGGTGGGCTGCGCGGCGGGC
The DNA here is from genome assembly GCF_050871525.1 of Kineococcus auxinigenes. Taxonomy (NCBI): domain Bacteria; kingdom Bacillati; phylum Actinomycetota; class Actinomycetes; order Kineosporiales; family Kineosporiaceae; genus Kineococcus; species Kineococcus auxinigenes. The sequence continues at coordinate 40,394 of NZ_JBKBCT010000002.1, forward strand.
CGGTGCGCATCGACGCCTCCGGCTCCAGCCAGTTCGTCTCGGCCCTGCTGCTGGTGGGCGCGCGCTGCCGCGAAGGGCTGGAGGTCGTCCACGACGGCCCGGAGCTGCCCAGCGCCCCGCACGTGCGGATGACGGTGGAGGTGCTGCGCGACGCCGGCGTGCTCGTGGACGACGCCACCCCCGGCCGCTGGGCCGTGGAACCCGGCGAGGTCAACGCCCTGGACGTGCAGGTCGAGCCGGACCTGTCCAACGCCGGCCCGTTCCTGGCCGCGGCGGCCGCGGCGGGCGGCCGGGTGCGGGTGCCGGGGTGGCCGCAGTCCACCACCCAGGCCGGTGACCTGCTGCGCGACGTCCTGGACCAGATGGGCGCCGAGGTGTCCCTGGACCGCGACGGCCTGCTGGTGCGGGGCACCGGGGAGCTGTACGGGCTGGACCTGGACCTGCACGAGGCCGGTGAGCTGGCCCCGGTGATCACGGCGCTGGCGGCGCTGGCGTCCACCCCCACGCGGCTGCGCGGCATCGCGCACCTGCGCGGGCACGAGACCGACCGCCTGGCGGCCCTGGTCACCGAGGTCAACGCCCTGGGCGGGGACGCCGAGGAGACCGCGGACGGGCTGCTGATCCGCCCGCGCCCCCTGCACGGCGGGGTGTTCCGCACCTACGCCGACCACCGGATGGCCACGGCGGGGGCCGTGATCGGCCTGGCCGTGGACGGCGTGCTCGTGGAGGACGTCGCCACGACGGGCAAGACGCTGCCGGACTTCCCCGGCATGTGGACGGCCATGCTGCGGGGCGAGTGAGGCGGTGGGGCCGCAGTGAGCGAGCGCCGCCGCCGCTACGACGAGGACGACGTCCGGGTCCGCCCGAACCCGCGCGGGTCGCGCCCGCGCACCAAGGAGCGTCCCGCGCACGCCGACGCGGTGCCGGCCCTGGTGGTGGCCGTGGACCGGGGCCGCTCCACGTGCCTGGCCGAGCCGGGCACGCCCGCCGAGCGGACGGTCACGGCGATGCGCGCGCGGGAGCTGGGCCGCACCGGCGTCGTGGTGGGCGACCGGGTGGGCCTGGTGGGCGACACCTCCGGGCGCACCGACACCCTGGCGCGCATCGTGCGCATCGACGAGCGCCGCACGGTGCTGCGCCGCACCGCCGACGACACCGACCCGGTGGAGCGCGTGGTGGTGGCCAACGCCGACCAGCTCGTGGTGGTGACGGCCGTGGCCGACCCCGAACCGCGCGCCCGGATGGTGGACCGCTGCCTGGTCGCGGCGTACGTGGCGGGCATGCGCCCGCTGCTGTGCCTGACCAAGGGCGACCTGCGCCCGGCGCAGGAGGTGCTGAGCACGTGGGCGCCGCTGGGCCTGGACGCGGTGGTGACCTCCCGCGGCCCCGGCGGGGAGCTGGTGGGGCTGGAGGACGTGCTGGAGCGGCTGCGCGGGCGCACCAGCGTGCTGGTGGGGCACTCCGGAGTGGGCAAGTCCACGCTGGTCAACGCCCTGGTGCCGGACGCCGGGCGCGCCACCGGGCACGTCAACGCCGTCACCGGCCGCGGCCGGCACACCTCCACCTCGATGGCGGCGCTGGCGCTGCCCGGCGGGGACGGCTGGGTGGTCGACACCCCCGGCGTGCGCTCCTTCGGGCTGGCGCACGTGGACCCCGAGGCGGTGCTGCACGCCTTCCCGGACCTGGCCCCCGGGGAGGAGCAGTGCCCGCGCGGGTGCACGCACGACGAGGACGAGTGCGCCCTGGACGAGTGGGTCGCCTCCGGGCGCGCGGGCACCGCGGGCCCGGCGCGGCTGGCCTCGTTCCGGCGGCTGCTGGCCGCGCGGCGGGGCGAGGAGCGCGAGGACGAGCGGCCGCGCGAGCGGGACCGCGACCACGGGCACGACCGGGACTGATCCGCACCGTCACGGGCAGACGGTGGTGCGGACCGCCTCGACCAGCTGCGCGGCCTGCTCCTCGGTCAGCCCCTCCACCCCGCCGCCGCTGAAGCGGCGCTGGACGTCGGAGACGACGGTCGCGGGGTCCTCGCCCTCGCTGAGGTCCAGGCACACGCTGTCGGCCCGACGCGCCAGCGCGTCGCGGTTCTCGGTGAACCGGGGGTCGATCCCGACGGCCAGCTCCACGAGGCGGTCGAGCTGCTCGGCGCTGGGGGAGGTCAGGGCCGGCTGCGGGGGCTCCGGGACGCTCGGCGCCGGCGCGCTCGACGCGGCGCGGGACAGCGACGCCGTCGCCGCGGGCGCCCGGCCGGCGCCGGTGGCGCAGCCGCTGACGAGGACCGCGGTGAGCACGGGCACCAGCGGCACGACGATGACGGGCAGTGGACGGGGCACGGGACCTCCAGGGGCTGCGGCGCCCGGCCGGTGCCGGGCCCTCAGAGCAGCGTGGCCCAGTAGTCCCAGAACGCGACGCCGACCAGGGCGGCGATCGCCGCGATCGTCAGCACGGTGAGCAGCACCCGGTAGTCCACGACCGCGCGCGCCACGCCCCGCAGGGGCCGCGGCACCGGCAGCAGGCCGCGGTCCAGGCCGTCGGCCAGCGAGACCCAGAAGGTGGCGGTCACCACCACCCACACGACCATGCAGTACGGGCACAGGGCGTGGATGGTGAACAGGGCTGCCACGACCAGCCAGCCGACGAAGACCATCCCCAGCGCCAGTCCCGCCAGCAGAGCGCGCTCCACCCACCGCGGCAGCACCGTGCCCGACAGCAGCAGCGCCCCCAGCGTCGCGGTGACGGCGAAGGCGGCGATGCCGAGCAGCGGGTTGGGGAAGCCGAACAGCTCCGCCTGGGGGCTGGTCATCACCGTCCCGCAGGAGATGAAGGGGTTGAGGTCGCAGCTGGGCCGGTAACCGGGGTCGGCGGCCAGGCGGAACCGGTCGACGGTGAGGACCATCGAGGCCAGGAGGCCGATCGCACCGCCCAGGAGGAGCAACAGGCCTCGGGCGCGCGGTGACACCGGCAGGTGCGACAGGTGCTGCTCGTCGTCGTGCTCGCGCTCCCGGTCGTGGTCGTCGTCGTGCCCGTGCTGCCGCGTCGCCGCCGTGGTGCCGGCCATCGCTCCTCCGTGATCGTCCGTGCGTGCTCGTCGGGTCGGCGCCCGGCCGGTGCCGGGCGTCCTCACAGCATCCTCGGCGCACCTGGGAGCGCGCTGGACGGGCCGGAGGTCCCGGCCCGTCGCCCGGAGCGGCAGCGGGGTCGGGGTCGAGGTCGGCGATAGGTTCGGCCCGTGCCCCCCACCTCCTCCTCCCCCGCGCCGTCCTCGGCGACCCGGCCCCGCTACGACGACGACCTGCGCCTGGCGCACGTGATCGCCGACCAGGTGGACGGCGTCACGATGGACCGCTTCCGGGCGCTGGACCTGGCGGTGGAGACCAAGCCGGACCTGACGCCGGTCACCGACGCCGACCGCACCGCCGAGGAGCTGATCCGCTCCTCGCTCAAGCGCACCCGCCCGCGCGACGCGGTGCTCGGCGAGGAGTTCGGCCTGGTGGGGCACGGGCCGAGGCAGTGGGTGGTGGACCCGATCGACGGCACGAAGAACTTCGTGCGGGGGGTGCCGGTGTGGGCGACCCTCATCGCCCTGCTGGACGACGGTGAGCCCGTGGTGGGTCTGGTCTCGGCCCCGGCGCTGCAGCGACGCTGGTGGGCGGCGACGGGATCGGGCGCCTGGACGGGGCGCAGCCTGTCGACGGCGACGCGCATCTCCGTCAGCGGCGTCACCGACCTCGCCGACGCCTCCTTCGCGTACTCCTCGATCAGCGGCTGGGAGGAGACCGGCAGCCTGGAGGGCTTCCTGCAGCTGTCGCGCATGGTGTGGCGCACCCGCGGCTTCGGCGACTTCTGGTCGTACATGCTGCTGGCGGAGGGTGCGGTGGACATCGCCGCCGAGCCGGAGCTGGCGCTGCACGACATGGCCGCGCTGGTGCCGATCGTGACCGAGGCCGGGGGCCGCTTCACCTCCCGCGCCGGCGTGGACGGCCCGCACGGCGGGAACGCGGTGGTCACCAACGGGCACCTGCACACCGCGGCCCTGGAGCACCTGGGCCTGCCCGAGCAGCCGCCCGCGCCGTGAGCGCCCCGGCGGTGGTCCTCGACCCGCGCGAGCGCCGGCTGATCGTCTGGGAGGTCGTGGCGGTCTTCGCCGTGTCCCTGGGGATGAGCGGGGTGCGGGCGCTGGTGCGGTTCATCGGGCTGGTGACGGCGCCGGAGGCGCTGAACGCGCAGACGTCGACGGTGCTGGGCAGCTACGCCCCGGACCGGCCGTGGCTGGACCTGGCGCTGCAGCTGGTCTCGGTGGCCTCAGGGCTGGCGCCGGTGCTGCTGGTGGCGTACCTGCTGGCGCGCGGCGGGGAGTCGCTGCGCACGCTGGGGGTGGACGGGCGCCGGCCGGGCCGGGACCTGCTGGGCGGGGTGGGCCTGGCGGCGCTGATCGGCGGCTGCGGGCTGGTGCTGTACGTCGGCGCCCGCGCGGCGGGCCTGAACACGAACGTGGCGGCGTCGGCGTTGCCGGACGTGTGGTGGGCGGTGCCGATCTCCGTGCTGGCGGCCGCGGAGAACGGGATCCTCGAGGAGGTGCTGGTCGCCGGGTACCTGCTGCACCGGCTCTCCCAGCTGGGGGTGCGCTGGCTGCCGGCGCTGGTGATCAGCGCCGTGCTGCGCGGTTCGTACCACCTGTACCAGGGGCTGGGCGGCTTCATCGGCAACGTGGCGATGGGCCTGGTGTTCGGCTGGGTGTACCAGCGGTGGGGGCGGGCGATGCCCCTGGTGATCGCGCACACCCTGATCGACGTGGCCGCCTTCATCGGGTACGCGCTGCTGGTGGGGAAGGTGAGCTGGCTGCCGGGGTGAGCACCCGGTCACCTTCCGCAGCGACGTGTGCTCCGGACAGGGGACGGTTCGTGGAGGCTTCGTGCGGATGAGCACGGCGGCCGCCGGGCGACGCGCTGCCGCACTGCCGTCGGCGGCGCCCTGACCTAGCGTGGAACGGGTCCACCGGACATCGACGTCCTCCGTGCCCGATCCGCAGGAGCCGCCCGCAGTGCCCTCGTCGCTCAGCTCAGCCCTCCCCTCGATCAGCCACTCCGTGTGGCTGACCCTCGCCGTGGCCGCCGCCTCGGCCGCCGTCGCCGTCCTGGTCGGCGAGCTGGCGGCGTTCGCGGTGCGCCGACTGGGCCACCGCCGCCCGATCCTCGTCACGCTCGGCTGCCGGGTCCGCCGGCCGCTGGCGGGACTGCTGGCGATCGTCGCGGTGCTCGTCTCGCTGAACATCTACACCGGCGAGGCGGACTGGCGGCCACCCACGTTCTTCGTGCTGAAGCTGATGACGGTGGCGTTCGTGGCGTGGCTGGCGGTGGTGGCCGCCAACGCGGTGCAGGACGTCGTGCTGCGCCGCTACCCGATCGACGTGGAGGACAACCGGCGCGCGCGTCAACGGCGCACGCAGGTCACCCTCCTGAAGCGGGTCGTGGTCGCGCTCATCGTCGTGGTCGCCGCCGCGTCGATGCTGCTGACCATCCCGGGCGCCCGGGCCGCGGGCGCGAGCGTGCTCGCCTCGGCCGGTCTGCTGTCGGTGGTGGCCGGCCTGGCGGCGCAGACGTCGCTGGCGAACGTGTTCGCCGGCCTGCAGATCGCCTTCACGGACGGCCTGCGCGTCGACGACGTCGTCGTCATCGAGGGCGAGTGGGGCAACGTCGAGGACATCACCCTGACGTACGTGGTGGTGCGGGTGTGGGACCAGCGCCGGCTGATCCTGCCGTCCACGTACTTCACGACCACCCCGTTCGAGAACTGGACCCGCAACTCCGCCGACGTCATCGGCACCGTCGAGTTCGACGTGGACTGGCGCGTGCCGGTGGACCGGCTGCGGGCGCACGCCGAGCGGTTCGTGCACGAGCACCCGCTGTGGAACGGCAAGGCCTTCGGCCTGCAGGTGCTGGACGCGACGAACTCGTTCGTGCGGGTCCGGGCGCTGGTGAGCGCGAACTCCGGCGGGCAGCTCTTCGACCTGCGCTGCGCGGTGCGCGAGGAGGTCGTGGGGTTCCTGCAGCGCGAGCACCCGCAGGCGCTGCCGAGGGTCCGCATCAGCTCGGCCGACGCCGCGGGCGGCGGTGCGGGTGGGAACGCGCACGACGGCGCGGGCCTGCCGCGGCAGGGGTCCCGCGGGGCCGGGCGGGACAGCGTGCACGACCCCGCGCCCGGGCTGGACGGCGTGAGCACCGAGCCCGGCGCCCGGCGCCGCTGACGACGCGGTCGCAGGGCCCGTCGGAGGCGTTCCGGCGCCCCCGCTCGTTGTGGTGCAGCTCACTCCCTCAGGGGTGGCGTTCCCGGTCAAGGCGAGGTAGTTCGCGGGACGAAGAACAGGCACGTGCCCCTCGACGCCCTGATCTCCTCGCTCGGTCTGCTCGCCGCCGCCATCGGCATCGCCACCGGTGTCCCCCAGATCCTCCGCCTGCTGCGCTCCCCCGACGCCAGCGGCCTGTCCTTCTCCTCCTCGGTGCTCGGGATGCTCGGCGCCGGCACCTGGCTGACCTACGGCCTGCTGCTGATGGACCCCGCCCAGCTGGTGGGCAACGTCCCCGGCCTGGGGTGCGCCGCGGTCACCGTCGTGCTGGCCGCCCGCCGCCTGGGCCTGCCGCTGCGGCACGCCGGCACCGCCGTCGCGGCGTGGGTGCCGATCGTCGCCGCGGCGCAGCTCCTCGGCGGCGCCACGCTCGTCGGCGCGCTGGCCACGGCGGTCTCCCTGGTGCGGATGGTGCCGCAGGTGCGCACCGCCTTCGGCAGCGGCTCGCTGGCCGGCCTGGCGCCCGGCACGTTCGTCCTGACGCAGTTGTCCGCGACGCTGTGGACCGTGTACGGCGCGGCGACCGGGCAGCCGTCCGTCGTGGTCTGCTCGGTCGTCTCCGCGGTGCTGGCCGGCGTGGTGCTCTCGCGCCGCCTGCCGCCGCGCCACGTGGTGCGGGCCCTGCACGCGGGCCGCCTCGGGCTGCCGGGTCAGCTGCTGGTGCGCCCGCTGGTGGCGCTGGCCCGCCCGGGGGTGGCGCTGGCCGCCTGAGCCGCGACCGGTCCGCCACCGGGCCGGGCCCGCGCCGGAGTGGCACGCTGCGCCGGTGACGGGTCACGCGGACGCGGAGCGGCAGCTCGACCGCGCCGAGCGCCTGCAGCGGGCGGTGGCGCGCGACGGCCCGGCGTGCGTGTGGTGCGGCCGGGAGCTGAGCGGCCTGGTGCGGGCGACGACCGACCACCTGGTGCCCCGGGTCCAGGGCGGGCCGTCGTGGCTGGAGAACGAGGTGGCGGCGTGCCGGCGCTGCAACGGCGAGCGCGGGCACGCCTCCCCGGTGGACTGGCTGCTGGAGTGCCGCGCTCGCGGCTGGCCGGCGGACCCGGCCTGGCTGCGCCGGCGGCTGGAGGAGCTGGACGCGGCCGTCGCCGCCCGCGGTGGTCAGCGCCGCGCGCGCCCGTACGTGCAGGCGCAGCTGCGCCGGGTGCGCCGCCTGGCCGGGACGGCCTGAGCGACGCACCCGGCGGGGTTCAGCGCAGGAACCACTGCCCCGGTTCGGCGAGGCGCTCGACGTCGTCCGGGCCCCAGGTGCCCTCCGCGTACGGCAGCACCTCGGGGCGCTCGTTCGAGAACCGCTCGATCGCCCGCCACGCCGCGCGCAGGCCGTCGACGCCGGTGAACAGCGAACGGTCGCCGGTCAGGACGTGGTCGATGAGGTGCGCGTACGGCAGCGCCGGCTCGGTGCCCTCGAACCGGTCCAGGGCCAGGCTCGCGGTGCCGCGCACCGTGCCGCCGGCCACGCCGGGCCGGCGCACCGCGGTGCCCACGTCCAGGGAGCCGCCCTCCAGCAGCGAGAAGCTGATGACGGCCGGCTCGCCGCCGGGCTCCTGGCCCGCGTACGGCCCGTCGGCGGGGGGCTTGAGGACCAGGGTGATGCGCTGCTCGTCCGCGGCCATCTTCTTGCCGCTGCGCAGCAGGAACGGCACGCCGTCCCAGCGCTCGTCGTCGATCCACAGCCGCGCGGCGGCCAGGGTGTCGGTCGTGGAGCCGTCCGCGACGCCGTCGATGTCGACGTAACCCTCGAACTGCCCGAGCACCACCTCGCCGGGGTCCAGCTCGCGGAAGCGCTGCAGCGCGGCGTCCCGGGCGGCCTGCACGGTCTCGGGGCGCAGGTCGGCGGGCGGTTCCATCGCGACGGTCGCGGCGAGCTGGAACAGGTGGGTGACGATCATGTCGAGGAAGGCGCCGGTGGCGTCGTAGAAGTCGGCGCGCTGGGCGACGTCGAGGGTCTCGGCGATGTCGATCTGCACCTGGGCGACGTGCTCGCGGTTCCATATCCCCGCCAGCCACGGGTTCGCCAGGCGGGCGTGGATGAGGTCCTGGGCGGCCTCGAACGCGAGGAAGTGGTCGATGCGGAAGACCTGCTCCTCGGCGAAGACGCGCTGCACCTCGGCGTCCAGCTCCTCGAAGCTCGCCAGCGACGTGCCGTACGGCTTCTCGTAGACGACGCGGGCTCCGGCGGCCAGGCCGTGCGCGTCGAACGCCTTCGTGACGTCGAGGAACGCGCCCGGCGGGATCGCCAGGTAGTGCACGAGCTGCACCTCGTCCTCAGCGGCGCCGAGCTGCTCGCGGGCCTCGGCCAGCACGTCGAGCAGGGTGCCGGGGTCGTCGGCGCCGAATCCGCCGCTGGCGAAGAGCAGGTGCTCGGCGAAGTCGTCCCAGGGGCCCTCGGACGGCTGCGGGCCGAACTCCTCCAGCGCCTCCTTGATGTACTGCCGGAACTCGTCGTGGGTCTTCTCGCCGCGGCTGCTGCCGACGATCCGCCACTGCTGGGGCAGCCGCCCCAGGGCGGCGAGCTGGAAGAACGCGGGCATCACCAGCCGGCGCGACAGGTCGCCCGTCGCCCCGAACATCACGAACACCGTGGGCTTCTCGCCGCGCTGAGCCTGCTGGGACTGCTGCTGGGACTGCGCTGTCTCGGTCACGGGGCAGACGGTATTGCCCGCGGCGCCGCGGCGCAGAGTAGGGTGCGGATCGTGACCACCACGACGACCTCCGTGCGCCCGGGCCGCCGCCCGCGCGCGCTGAGCGGTGCGTGGTGGTGGGTGTCGGCGGTCGCCTGACGCTCCCACGTCCCGGTGGCCGCCTCGTCGAGGAGGCCCACCACCCGGGACGACCCCCTCGACGGCCGGCCGCGCCAGCCCCACCGAGGAGGAACCCCCCGTGCCGCACCACGACCCCGCCGCGCTCGTCGACGAGCTGCTGCGCGGCGACGCGCCGTTCGCGCTGCTGCGCCGCCTGGACCCCCGCACCGGCGAGCCCGGACCCGTGGAGGTGCTGCGCGGGCCGGTGAGCACCGTCGAGCACCTCGCCGACGTCCCCCTGCCCGCCGGGGCGCCCGGCTCCACGAGCCTCGACGCCCTGGCCCTGGTGCCGTTCCGGCAGCTGCGCGAGCGCGGTTTCGAGGTCCACGACGACGGCACGCCCCTGCAGGTGCTGCGCGTCGAGCACGCCGAGGAGCTGGGCCTGGAGGACGCGCTGCGCGTGCTGCCCGACGCGGAGGTGCCGCTGCGCGACGTCGCGCCCGACCTGTCCGACGACGACTACGCCGCCGTGGTGCGCCGCATCATCGACGACGAGATCTCCCAGGGCTCGGGGGCGAACTTCGTCATCCGCCGCGACGTGGACGGCGTGATCGACGGCTTCACCGCGACCACCGCGCTGAGCCTGTTCCGCCGCCTGCTGGTGGCCGAGCAGGGCGCCTACTGGACGTTCGTGGTGCACGTGCCCGGCGAGGACGGGACCAGCCGGACCCTCGTGGGCGCGAGCCCCGAGGTGCACGTGCGGATGGCCCGCGGCGAGGTCGTCATGAACCCCATCTCCGGCACCTACCGGTACCCGGTGACCGGCCCGGACGCCGACGGCCTGGTGGAGTTCCTCGCCGACCCCAAGGAGGTCGAGGAGCTGTTCATGGTGGTCGACGAGGAGCTGAAGATGATGTGCTCCGTCGGCGACCTGGGCGGCACCGTGCACGGCCCGTACCTGCGGGAGATGGCGAACCTCGCGCACACCGAGTTCGAACTGCGCGGGCGCTCCACGCTGGACGCGCGGGAGGTGCTGCGGCAGACCATGTTCGCCGCCACCGTGACCGGCAGCCCGCTGCAGAGCGCGTGCCGGGTCATCAAGCGGTTCGAGCCGTCCGGGCGCGCCTACTACGCCGGGGCGCTGGCGCTGCTGGGTCGCGACGGCGACGGCGCGCAGACGCTGGACTCCCCCATCCTCATCCGCACCGCGGACGTGCGCACCGACGCGGCCGGCACCGGCCGGGTCCGCGTCTCGGTGGGCGCGACGCTGGTGCGCGGCTCCACCCCCGAGGGCGAGGTCGCCGAGACGCACGCGAAGTCGGCCGGCGTGCTGCGCGCCCTGGGGGCCCTGCCGCCGCTGCCGCGCCGCGAGGACGCCGGTCCGGGAGCGCCCGCGCGGCGGGTGCCGCTGGTGGCCGACCCCCGGGTGGTGACCCTGCTGGCCTCCCGCCGCGACCGCCTGGCGAGGTTCTGGCTGGAACCGCAGCGGCAGCCGCAGGGTGCGCCGCTGGGCGAGGCGCTGGTGGTGGACGCCGAGGACACGTTCACCGCGATGCTGGTGCACCTGCTGGCCTCGGCCGGCCTGCGGGCGCGCGTGCTGCGGTACGACGACGCGGACCTGGACGCGGCGCTGGCCGCGCACCGCGGCCTGGTCGTGCTCGGCCCCGGACCCGGCGACCCCGAGGACGCCACCGATCCGCGCATCGCCCGCCTGCGGGAGCTGGCCCGCGACCTGAGCGCCTCGGCGCGCGACGGCGGCAACCCGCTGCTGGGGGTGTGCCTGGGCCACCAGCTGCTCGCCGGCACGCTCGGCCTGCCGCTGCGCCGCAAGGACGCCCCGCACCAGGGCACCCAGCTGGAGGTGGACCTGTTCGGCCGGCGCGCCACCGTGGGGTTCTACAACTCCTTCACCGCGCGGGTGGACGAGGCGGCCGCGGCCCGCCTCGCCGCGCAGGGCACCGAGGTGTCCACCGGGCCCGCCGACGAGGTGGTGGCGCTGCGCGGTGCGGGCTTCGCGGGCATCCAGTTCCACCCCGAGTCCGTGCTGACGCTGGAGGGCCCGGACCTGCTGCGCACGGTGGTGCAGCCGCTCGTCGGCGGCTGACCGGGCCCCGTCCGGCGTCCACGCCGCGCCCGGCGCGCCTCCTCGCCCCGGCCCCGCACCCCCGGCACCGTGGTCGTGCACCCCCGGGAGCGGCCCGGGGCCGAGACGCGCCGGGCGCGACGGGAGCGACGTGGACGACTGCTGGCACACCTTCAGCCCGCACGACCGCCGGCGGGCTGCGACCACGGGCACCGCCCACCCGCACGCGCAGGTGCTCTCCGCCTGCCTGGACTGCGGGCGCGTCGTGGACCTGCTGACCCCGCTGCCCAGCCCGCAGGGCGCCGCGCTGTTCGACCTGGCCGAGCCGCCCCGCTGAAACCACCCGATGGGCGGCGGCGAGGCGCCCCGGACACGACGAAGGCCCCGGACCGAGTGGTCCGGGGCCTTCACCTCCTGCGTAGCGGGGACAGGATTTGAACCTGCGACCTCTGGGTTATGAGCCCAGCGAGCTACCGAGCTGCTCCACCCCGCGTCGGTGAGTCCAGGTTACGACACCGCGACCGCTGTGCCAAATCGGGGTGACGAGCCGGGCCCGGCGGCGCGCGAGCAGGAACGACGAAGGCCCCGGACCGTGTGGTCCGGGGCCTTCACCTTCTGCGTAGCGGGGACAGGATTTGAACCTGCGACCTCTGGGTTATGAGCCCAGCGAGCTACCGAGCTGCTCCACCCCGCGTCGGTGAGACCAGGTTACGTCACTGCGCACGAGAGACCAAATCGCGGGAACGCCGGGCCGGGGCGGCGCTGCCGCCCCGGCCCGGCGCCGGGTCCTCCCGCTCAGGACGCCGCCGTCTCCGCGGGCTGAGCCGCACCGGCGGACGAGGCCGCCGCCCCGGTGGCCGCGAGCGCCTCCTGCGCCGCCGTGGCCGACTCCACCGCCACCCGCAGCCGCTCCTGCGCCTCGCCGTACGCCGCGAAGTCCTGCTCCGCCAGCGCCGCCGCCGAGTCCTGGATGGCGGAGCGCGCCTGCTGCAGGGCCGCCTGCAGCTGGGCCTGCGGGTCGCCGCTCACCGGCACCGAGGGGGCCGGGGACGGGTCGGTCGTCGGCTCCGGCGACGACCCGCCGTCCTGCGCGGGCGTCTCGTCGACGGGCGCGACGCCCTCGTCGCCGGCGGTCGCGCCGGAGTCACCGCCGAACACGTCGTCCAGCGCCTCGTCCAGCGTGTCGGCGATGGCGATCTGGTCGCCGAACACCGCCACCACCTTGCGCAGCTGGGGGAAGGAGTTCTCCCCGGTGCTGCGGGCGTAGATCGGCTCCACGTACAGCAGCCCGCCACCCACCGGCAGGGTCAGCAGGTTGCCGTAGATGACCTCCGAGCCCTGCCCGAGGCTCAGCAGGCGCACCTGCTCGGCCACCGCCGCGTTCGACTGGATGTCGTTCTGGATCTGCACCGGGCCGGCGATGACCGACGACTGCGGCAGCTCCAGCAGCCGGATGGTGCCGTAGCTGTCGCTCTTCTCGCCGTCCGTGGCGCCCGCGTCGGAGTCCACCGCCGCGAAGCCGGTGATGATCTGGCTGCTGGACCCCTGGTTGTTGGAGGTCGGCACGTACGTCGTCGTCAGGCTGAACGCCGCCTCCTCCTGACCGGGCATCTCCAGGGTCAGGTAGTACGGCGGCTGCGCCGGGCGCTGCTGCCCCTGAGCCACCTCGGAGGTCGGGTCGGCCGGCACCTCCCAGAAGTCCTGGCCGGTGAGGAAGGAGCGCGGGTCGGTGACGTGGTACCGCGCCAGCACCTCGCGCTGCACCTTGAACATGTCCTGCGGGTAGCGCAGGTGGGCCATCAGGGAACCGTCGACCTCCGACAGCGGCTCCACCGCACCGGGGAACGCCCCCATCCACGCCTGCAGCACCGGGTCGGTGTCGTCCCAGGCGTAGAGCGTCACCTCGCCGGAGTAGGCGTCCACGGTCGCCTTGACCGAGTTGCGCACGTAGTTGACCGTGCGGTCCTGCAGCGCCTGCACGCTCTGCGTCTGCGTGAGGGAGTCGAGCGTGACCTCGCCGAGGCGCGTCGTGGACGAGTACGGGAAGGAGGCCGAGGTGGTGTACGCGTCCAGGATCCACAGCACGCGGCCGTCCACGACCGCCGGGTAGGCGTCGCCGTCCAGCGTCAGCCACGGGGCGACCTTCTCGACGCGCTCGCGCGGGGTGCGGTCGTACAGGATCTTGGAGTCCGCCTCGACCTGGTCGGACAGCAGGATGTTCTGGTCGGCGAACTTCAGCGCGTACACCGCCTTGCGCAGCAGCCCGCCCACCGGCACACCGCCCTCACCGGTGTAGGTGGTGCGGGCGTACCCCTCCGGGGAGTTGTCCGGGTAGTCGATCTCGACGGGGGTGTCGCTGCCGCCGACGATCGAGTAGTCGTCGGTCTGCTCGCCGAAGTAGATGCGCGGCTCGTACTCGCCCAGCAGGCCCGTGGAGGGGATGTTGGACTCGAAGTACGACGGGCGCCCGTCCGGGGCGCGCTCGTTGCCGCGCGCGGCGACCACGCCGTAGCCGTGGGTGTAGACGGTGTGCAGGTTGACCCAGGTGCGCTGCGACTCGCTCAGGCCCTCGAGGTTCAGCTCGCGGGCGGCGATCACGGTGTCCTGGGTGCCGCCGGCCAGCGGGTAGCGGTCCACGTCCAGCGGGTCGGGGAAGGCGTAGTAGTTGCGCTGACCCTGCGTCTGGCGGAACGCGGTGGACACGACGTTGGGGTCCAGCAGCCGGATGCCGGGGATGGTCTCGGCGTCCTCGCGCAGCTGCCCGGCGGTCACCGTGGTGTCCGGCTGGTACTCGCTGACCTCCGTGTCGGCCAGGTCGTAGGCGTCGCGCGTGGCCTCGATGTTCCTGCCGACGTACTCCGCCTCCAGCGCCTGCCGGTTCGGGGTGACCTGGAAGCGCTGAACCGCCCAGGGGTAGATGCCGCCCACGGCGATCGCGCTGACCACCAGCAGCCCCGTGCCGATGGCCGGCAGCCGCCAGGAGGCGCCCGCGGCCGCGGCCACGAACAGCAGCGCCACGACCACCGCGACGATCGCCAGGATCGCCCGGGCCGGCAGCACCGCGTGCACGTCGGTGTAGGAGGGCCCCACGACGTCCGCGATGCGGATGTTGTCCGACTCGCTGACCATGACCTGGTAGCGGTCCAGCCAGTAGCCGGCACCGCGCAGCACCAGGAACAGCGCCGCCAGCACCGCCAGGTGGATCCGGGCCTCGCGCGTGGTGCGCGGGCCGCCGCCGGCCAGCCGCAGGCCCCCGTACAGGTAGTGGGTCGCCAGCGCCGCCAGCCCCGCCAGCACCACCGCCGCCGACAGGAAGCTCACCAGGAAGCTCAGCCACGGCAGGGTGAAGACGTAGAAGCCCTGGTCCAGCCCGAACTGCGCGTCCCGCTCCCCGAAGGAGGTGCGGTTCACCCACAGCAGCAGCGTCTCCCAGCGGCTCATCGCCACCGACCCGCCGAACAGGGCCGCGGCCACCGACAGCACCACCACGACCAGGCGCCGCAGCGGCTCCAGCGACTCGCGGTAGCGGTCCAGACCGGCCTGCTCGGTGGAGATGGGCGCGTAGACCGGCCGCGTGCGGTACCCCAGCACCAGCGAGACGGCGACCGCGCCGCCGAGCAGCAGGGCACCGGCCGCGAACAGGGCCAGCTGCAGCCACAGCTTCGTGGTGAAGGTGGACAGGAAGCCCAGCTGGTCGAACCACCACACGTCGGTGGCGATGCGGGCGCCGATCACGACGGCCACGACCAGCGCGGCCAGGACGAGCACCGTGGGCAGGGCGGCACCGCGACGTCGGCGTCGCAGCACCGGCCGGGCGGGACGGCGGGGAGGGAAGCTCACGAGGAGGGAACGTACAAGCCGCCGCCCGGGTGCCCGTGACCGCGGATCGTGACACCACCGTTGCCACCGGTGACCCGTCGGCCGTTCGACCCGGCGCCCGGGAAGGGCGTTCCCGAGGCGCCCCCCGACGGGGGGACAGCCCGTGCGGGACGCGCGCGCGCTCGCCGGGCGCCGCGCCGGGCGTGCCACCATCGGGGCCGTGAACGAGCTGCACCCGACCACCACGCCCACGCCGGCCTCCAGCTCCCTGTGGCGCACCGTCGCCGAGGTCGAGCGCTACGTGGCCGCCGACGGCTGGGGAGCGCCGCTGCGCCTGTTCGCCCTCGTGCGCACCGCCGACGCCCTGGCCCGCGACCCGCACCTGGCCCGGCGCCTGCCCGAGAACGTCGTGGCCGAGGCGCACGCCGACCCCGGCCACCTGACGTCCGTGGAGCAGGACGGCCTGCCCGACGTCGCCGACCTCGACGAGCTGCTCGGCCAGCTCGCCTGGCCCCCCGGCGTCGACGGCGCCGCCCTGGTCGTCGAGCGCCTCCTGGTGCCGCCGGACGCCGAGGCCGAGGTGCGCGCCGCCACTCCCGCCGACGACGAGCAGGCCCGCGCCGCAGCCCTGGCCGCCCACCCCCTGGCCGAGGAGGTGCGCATCGCGGTGGGGGTGCTGCGCGGCGGCGGGCACGAGTGCGCCGTGCGCTCGCGCTCGAAGGACTCCGACGGCGAGGTCGCCACCGGCGCCGACCTCGTGCCGGGCCTCGTCAGCGCCCTGCAGGCGACCCTGCAGGGGTGAGGGCCGGGCCCGCGGGGTGACGGACCCCCCGCCGGGGCCGCCCGCCCGGGCCGTTCAGCCGGCAGCCGCGACCTGCGCGCACGTCGCCACCTCGTCGCCGCGGCCGTCACCGATCGCCTCCACCGCGGTGCGGGCCTCGTGCAGCGTGGCGACCCCCACCACCGTGATGCCGTCCGGGACCGCGCCGGCGACCTCACCGCACTCCCGGGCGGGGGCCAGGAACCACGTCGCCCCCGCCCGGGCCGCGCCGATCACCTTCTGCCGCAACCCGCCGATCGGCAGGACGGTGCCGTCCACCGCGATCGCCCCCGTGCCGGCGACGTGCTCACCGCCCGTCAGCGCGCCGGGGGTGAGCAGGTCCACGACGGCCAGCGCGAACACCGTGCCGGCGCTGGGGCCGCCGATGTCCTCGATGGCGATGTCCACCTCGACCGGGGAGTCGTACTCCACGTCGGGCACCACGCCCAGGAGCGTCTCGCCCTCCGGGGCGTAGGTGCGCGTGGTCACCTCCAGCGGCTCACCGGAACGGGTGATGCCCAGGCTGACCTCGGCCCCGGCGGGCAGCGCACCCACCGCCGCCTTCAGGGCCTCGAAGTCCGCCACCGGCGCGCCGTCCACCGACTCGATCACGTCCCCCGGGCGCAGCACCCCGGCCGCCGGGGCCGCCGCGGCGACCTCCTGCACGCGGCGCGTGGTCGTCGCGTCCACGTCGATGCCCAGCTCGGTCAGGGCGGCGACCTGGGCGGCCTCCTGCGAGGACGCCATCTCCGCGGCGCTGAGCGCGTCGGCCTCCTCCTGCGTGGTGCGGGGGGCGTAGTAGAGCTCGCGCGGCACCACGGAGACCTGCGGGTCGCGCCAGGCCAGCAGCACCTCCCACAGCGACTGCTCCAGGCCCGGCCCCCCCCGCAACGACACCGTGGTCAGGTCCAGGCGGCCCTCCGTGGGGTACGTGGGCGCCCCCGACACCTCCACCAGCGCCTGCTCCCCGCTCCCCCGCCCGTCGTCCTGGGCGTCGTCCTGCTCCGGCTCGGTCAGCACGTCGAGCACCGGGCCGGGGCTGAGGCTCACGTACGGGACGTCGAGCACGCCCACCAGGGCGACGAGCGCGACCGCGCAGAACGAGGAGGCCGCCAGGAGCACGCCGCGCGGGGAGGTCGACCGCCGCTGCCGGTCGCCGCCGGCGGGCTCGGCACCGGTCCCGCGGGAGGACTCGTGCGCGGGGTCCTGCGCGGGCGGCGTCGCTGGCGGCACCCGAGCACCCTACGGCCCCGCCCCGGGGGCGTTCGCCCGCAGCGATCGGCCGCCCCGTCGGGGCCCGCGGCGGAACCGCACCGGGCGGCCGCTCGTCGCTCCACGAGCGGGAGGGCCAGAATGGGTCCGCACCCGGCGGACGATGCGGAGGATCACCGTGGACCAGCGAGGCGACGAGGAGCCCCAGGGCCCCGAGGACGACCGCGACCGAGACCCCCGCGAGAGCGGGGACGGCACGCCCGGAGACGACACCGAGCGGAGCGCGGGCGGCCAGCCCGGTTTCCGCCCCTCGGGCACCCCGGGCAAGCAGCCCGGGCAGGGTGGTGGTGGCGGCAACCCGCTGGAGGACCTGCTGGGCCCGCTGCTGGGCGGGCTGGGCGGCGCCGGTGGGCTGGGCGGCGGTGGGCAGGGCGGTTTCCCCGGGCTGCCCGGCGGCTTCCCCGGCGGGATCCCCGGCCTGGGCGACGGGCCGCTCGACCCCGCGCTCATGGGGCAGGTCCTGGCGCAGCTGCAGAAGTTCCTGTCCACGCCCGGCGACGCCCCGGTCAACTGGGACGTCGCGCACGACCTGGCCCGCCAGGCGGCCGCCGGGGCCGGCGACCCCACCCCCGGCGCCGCCGAGCGCCGAGCTGTCGAGGACGCGCTGCGGGTGGCCGACCTGTGGCTGGACGGCGTGACGGACGTCGAGCAGGCCCCCACCACCGCCGAGGCCTGGAGCCGCGCCGAGTGGGTGGAGCGGACCATGCCGGTGTGGCGCCAGCTCGTGGAGCCCGTCGCGGCGAACGTGGCCGACGCCATGGGCCAGGCGATGACCTCGCAGGCACCGCCGGAGATGGCCGCGATGCTCGGCTCGGCCGGGGCGATGCTGCGCCAGGTCGGCGGCGGCGTCTTCGGCATGCAGGTCGGGCAGGCCATCGGCACGCTCGCCGGTGAGGTGCTCAGCACCACCGACATCGGGCTGCCGCTGGCGCCCAGCGGGCGCGCCGCGCTGCTGCCCGCCGGGGTGAGCGCCTTCGCCGAAGGGCTGGAGGTGCCCCTGGACGAGGTGCGCCGCTACCTGGCGCTGCGCGAGGCCGCCCACCAGCGCCTGTTCGCCCACGTGCCGTGGCTGCGCGGTCACCTGCTGGGCAGCGTCGAGTCGTTCGCCCGCGGCATCTCCGTCGACGCCGACCGGATCGCCGAGGCGGCCCGCTCGGTGGACCCGGCGAACCCGGAGTCGCTGCAGGAGGCGCTCGGCTCGGGCATCTTCGAGCCGGAGAGCACCCCGGCGCAGAAGGCCGCCCTGGCCCGGCTGGAGACGGCGCTGGCCCTCGTGGAGGGCTGGGTGGACCACGTCAGCGACGAGGCCGCAGGGCGCGTGCTGCCCCACTCGGCAGCGCTGCGCGAGACGGTGCGCCGGCGCCGGGCGACCGGCGGGCCCGCCGAGCACGCCTTCGCGGTGCTGGTCGGCCTGGAGCTGCGCCCGCGGCGCGCGCGCGAGGCGACGGCCCTGTGGGAGCAGCTGCTGGCCCGGGGCGGGGCCGCGGCCCGCGACGCCGTGTGGGACCACCCCGACATGCTGCCGACCACCGAGGACCTCGACGACGTCGCGGCGTTCGTGGAGCGCCGCCTCAGCGGCGGGCAGCGGCAGGACGAGGACGCGATGGACGCCGCGCTGCGCGACCTGCTGGACGGGGGCGGCCGGGGGACGGCCGGCCAGGACGGTCCCGACGACCGGGGCGAGCCCGGCGGCGACGCGGGTGACGGCGATCCCGGCTCGCAGGGCCCGGCGCGCTGAGGGCACCCGGCGCTCCCGCCCGCAGCGCTCAGCCGGTGCTGCGGGCGGGGTCGGGTGTGCCCTCGCCGGCCGTCTCGCCCCGCGCGGGGCGGGTGAGCTGCTCGGCCGGCGCGTCGTCGGCCTCGGCCTCGGGGTCGCGACCGGCGACGTGGTCCAGGCCCGCCAGGAAGCCGCGGGCGCGCTCGGTGCGCGGGTAGGACTCCAGCAGCGCCCAGAACGCCCGTGAGTGCGTGGGCACGAGCAGGTGGGCCAGCTCGTGCAGCAGCACGTAGTCCAGCACCCAGCCGGGCACCCCCTGCAGCCGGGTGGACAGCCGGATGCTGGCGTCGGCGGGGGTGCACGAGCCCCAGCGGTGCTGCTGGTTGTCGACCCACGTCACCGACGCCGGCCGCGCCAGGTCGTCCAGGTGGCGGTGCGAGAGCTCCCGCGCCCGCTCCAGCAGGTCGTCCTCGGCCGGGTTGCGGCGCCGGTCGGCCGCGTCCAGGCGGGAGACCATGCGCTCGACCCACTCGCGCTCCTCGGCCCGGGAGAAGCGGGCCGGGATGAGGACGACCGTGCGCTCGCCGTCGCGGTAGGCGGAGACGGTGCGCGAGCGCCGTCGGCTGCGCCGCACGTCCACGAGCGGACCGGTGCCCGTGGCCGGCGCGGCGCCGCCGGTGACCGTGACCACGGCGCCGCCGGCTGGCCCCGCCTGGTCGGCCCTCATCCGGGCAAGGTACCGTGCGCGCCCCGCGCTGGGGAGGGGTTCGCCCCCACCGCGGTCTCCGGCGCGCCCCGGTGGCCCGCTGGGGGCACGATGCCCTGACGGCCGCCGGAGAGCCCGGTGGCCGGCGAGGTGATCAGGAGGCGCACCGTGGCCGACGAGACCTACCAGGGCGAGTTCTACTGCGTGAAGTGCAAGGAGAAGCGCCAGGCCGAGGGCCGGGTCGTGGAGACCAACGGCCGCCGCATGGCCAAGGGCCAGTGCCCGGTCTGCGGCACGAACCTCAACCGCATCCTCGGCAAGGCCTCCTGAGCGCCTCCGCCCCAGCGGGCCCGCCCTGACGGGCGCACACCGCTGAGCGCACCCGCCGGGCCCGGGGCTGTGGACGGCGCGGGCCGGGTGCGGCGGCGCTGCGGCAGGGTGTGCGCGTGCCCGCTCCCGCCCCCAGCAGCCGCTCGACCCTGCCCCTCGCCCGCCGCCCCGGCGGCCGGTTGCAGATCGGGTCCTCACCGCGCAGCGGCAGCGTCGCCGGTCCCTTCGCCGAGGCGGACCTGACGTCCCTGCTGGCTCCCGGGGGCGCCGGGCCGTCCGAGCGCCGGGCGCAGCGGGTGCTCGACGACCTCGTGGCGGTCGGCGCGGTCCCGGCCGGGCGGGTCCGCTCGGGTGCCGACGGGCTCGCCGCGGCACCGGGCACCGCGGGCTGGGCGGCGGACGCGGTGGCGTGGTCGTCCTACGACCCGAGCGGGCCGGTCGCGGTGCAGCGCCTGGCCGGGCGGCGCTCGGCCGTGGTCGCCGTCGTGGGCTGCGGGCGCACCGGGGCGGGCCTGCTGTCGCTGCTGGCGGCCGCGGGCGTGGGCGGGTTGCTGGCGCAGGACGCGGCGCCGGTCGCGGCCGGCGACACCGGCCCGGCGGGCCCCCGCCCCGAGGAGCTGGGCCTGCCGCGCGGGCCGGTGGCGCTGCGCCGGGCGCGCCGCGTCGCCGGGCGGGTGCACCCGGCGGCGTCCGCCCGCGCGGACGAGCCGGCGCGGGCGGACCTGGTCGTCCTCGTGGACCACCACGCCGCGGACGCGGTCGCCGCCGACGGGCTGGTGGCGGAGGGGGTCCCCCACCTGTCGGTGGTGCTGCGCGACACCGACGCGCTCGTGGGGCCGCTGGTGCTGCCCGGCACGACACCGTGCCTGCGGTGCCTGGACCTGCACCGCACCGACGCCGACCCCGGCTGGCCCGGGGTGCGGGACCGGTTCGTGCGCGGCACCGGCGGGACGGTGGAGGAGACGGCGACGGCCTCGGCGCTGGCGGGGCTGGCGGCCCTGCAGGTCCTGGCGCACCTGGACGGCGGCAGGGCCGCCTCGACGGGGGCGACGCTGGAGCTCCTGCTGCCCGAGGGGGTGGTGCAGCAGCGCCCGTGGGCTCCGCACCCGCAGTGCGGTTGCGTGGACCTGCCCGTGACCACCGCGCCGACGGACCGCCCGCCCGCGCCCCGCTGAGGTCAGCGGGGCGCGGGCGGGCTGGTGACCGGGTTCACGCGGTCGCGGCCCTGCCCGCATCGGCGCCGGCACCGGTCGTCACGGCGGCGACGGCCAGCTCGGCCCGCGCGGCGAGCCGCTCGGCGCGGCGCACGGCGACCTCCGCGCGCCGGCGCGCCCGCAGCGCCCGCACCAGGCGCGCGCGCTCGGCGGTGCGCTGCGCCTCGGCGAGGCGTTCGCGGAACAGGACTTCCTCGGCGTACGGCACTTCGTCCCTCCTGGACATCGGGGGTCCTCCCGGGGTGATCGGGCCGGGTGGTCGAGCTGGGGTGGTCGGGCGGTTCACGCGGCGACCGGGTGCTTGCGGGGGCGTCCGCGCGGGCGCTTGCGCGGGACGACGACGCCGGCGAGCACGAGCTGCCCGCCCCACACGCCCCACGGCTCGCCGCGCTCCAGGGCGCCCGCGAGGCAGGCGGCGCGCAGCGGGCAGTCGGCGCACAGCGCCTTGGCCAGCTCCACGTCGGCCGGCGACTCGGCGAACCAGAGCTCGGAGTCGTGGCGTCGGCAGGGCAGGGGGTCGGTCGCGTGGCGGCGCTGCACGCCGCTCACCTCCTTCTGGCGGTTCGGCTGCCCGGCGGGCTGCGGGCGGTGGGGGCCGGCGCTGGCGCCGGTACGGGTGCGGTCGGTCGCGGTGCTGGCGGTGGTGGCGGTGGTGCGCACGGTCATCTCTCTGGGTTCTCTGCGAGGCGGTGGTACTGCCGGGAGGAGAGCCCGCAGACGCAGAAAGGCCGCGGACCCGAGGTGTCGGGGTCCGCGGCCAGGAGAGCGCCGGTCTGGTGGCTAGACCGGTGGACTCGTGAGCGTGGTCCCCGAGGACGGGACGGTGGAACGGGCGCCGAAGACGGCGGAGGAGCGCTTGCCGCCGAGGACGCGGTACTCGTCCGCGGCACCGCGCAGGCGCGCGGCGGGGGCGTCCAGGCGCACTCCACCCGTCATCTGGACCGGGGTGGAGGCGTGGCTGCGCCCCCAGGCGAGGGCGGAACGGCGCAGGGCAGCGGGCGTCGCGTCGCACGCGGTGCGCGTGCCGACGTTCGCGATCGTGGTGGTGTCCATCGGTGCTGCCCTCCTCCCCGCTCTGCGCGGTGTGATGCGCTTCACGCGCTGTCGTGATTCGACTCTAGGGGTACCCGGCCGGGCGCCACAACGCCTTTTTCCGCCGAGAGCGGAACGAACCCGCCCGGGGACATCGAGAGCCATGGAACCTGTTGCACCGCAACAACTCACCCCGAGGATCCCCCGCCTCACCCGGTGGTCAGGACCGCCAGGACGTCCTCGCCGTACTTCTCCAGCTTCGAGGGCCCCACCCCCGGGATGCGCGCCAGCGCGTCGGTGTCGGCCGGCATCGCCTCGGCGATCGCGGTGAGCGTGGCGTCGGTGAACACCACGTACGCCGGTACCGACGCCGCCCGGCTCGTGCTCGCGCGCCACTCGCGCAGCCGCTCGAACACCGCCTCGTCGTAGCTGGAGGGGCAGTCCGCGCAGCGCCCCAGCTTGCGCTCCACCGCGGCCGTCAGCGACGCCCCGCACACCCGGCACTGCACCGGGCCGGACCGCTTCGCCGAGCGCGGTGACGCAGAACGGGCGCGCGGCGCCCCACCGGCGGCCTCGGGCCGCAAGTTGTCCAGGAACCGCGAGGGCTTGCGGCTGGCGCGCCCGCCGGGGGTGCGGGAGTTGGCCCAGGAGACGTGCACGGCCTCGCGGGCGCGGGTGACGCCCACGTACAGCAGCCGGCGCTCCTCCTCCACCTCGTCGGGGGTCTCGGCGAAGGAGATCGGCAGCAGCCCCTCGCTGACCCCGACCAGGTGCACGACGTCCCACTCCAGGCCCTTGGCGGCGTGGAACGACGCCAGCGTCACCCCGTCCACCGTGGGCGCGTGCTGGGCCGAGGCGCGCTCGATGAGCTCCTCCACCAGGTCGGCCAGCTGCGCACCGGGCCGGGTGACCGCCAGCTCGTCGGCCAGCACCACCAGCGCCTGCAGCGACTCCCACCGCTCGCGCACCGACCCCGCCGCGCTGGGCGCGCGCTCCGCCCAGCCCGCCGACGTCAGCACCGCGCGCACCTCCGCGCCGAGGTCGTGGCCGGGCAGCGCCGCGCGCGTGGCCCCGCGCAGCAGCACGATCGCGTCGCGGACCTCCTTGCGCGAGAAGAACCGCTCCCCGCCGCGCACGACGTAGCCGACGCCCGCGTCGGCCAGCGCCGACTCCAGCGCCTGCGACTGCCCGTTGGTGCGGAACAGCACGGCGACGTCCTTCGCGCTGCGGCCGGCACGCACCTCCGCGGCGATGCGGGCGGCCACGCCGGAGGCCTCGGCGACGTCGTCGTCGTAGGCGGTGAAGGTCGGCGCCGGGCCGGAGGGGCGCTGCGCGATCAGCTCCAGGCGGGCGCGGGCGTGCCGGCCGGAGGCCATCGACAGCACCGAGTTCGCCAGCTGCACGACCTCCGGGGTGGAGCGGTAGTCGCGCACCAGGCGCACGACCTTCGCGCCCGGGTGCCGGCGCGGGAAGTCCAGCAGGTGCTCGGGGGTCGCCCCGGCGAAGGAGTAGATCGTCTGGCTGGCGTCGCCCACGACGCACAGGTCCTCGCGCTCGCCCAGCCACAGGTCCAGCAGCCGCTGCTGCAGGGGGGAGACGTCCTGGTACTCGTCCACCACGAAGTGGCGGTACTGCTGGCGCACGGTGGCCGCCACGTCCGGGCGCTCGTCGAGGATGCCGGCCGTCAGCAGCAGGACGTCCTCGAAGTCGATGACGGCGCGGTCGGTCTTGACCTCCTCGTAGGTGCGCACCACCCGCGCCACCGTCGGCAGGTCCAGCCCGCCGGGCTCGCCGCGGCCGGCGCGGGTGGCCGCCGCCACGTAGTCGTCGGCGTCCACGAGCATGACCTTGGTCCACTCCACCTCGGCGGCGAGGTCGCGCACCCGCGCGCGGTCGGAGGACAGCCGCAGCCGGTTGCAGGCGTCGGCCACCAGGGGGGCCTTGTGCTCGGCGAGGTTCGGCAGGGTGCCGCCGATCGCCTGCGGCCAGAAGAACTGCAACTGGCGCAGCGCGGCGGCGTGGAAGGTCCGCGCCTGCACGCCCGCCACGCCCAGGTCCCGCAGCCGGGTGCGCATCTCCCCCGCGGCGCGGGCCGTGAAGGTCACCGCCAGCACCCGGTTGGGCACGTAGGCGCCCGAGTGCACGCCGTAGGCGATGCGGTGCGTGATGGCCCGCGTCTTGCCCGTGCCCGCACCGGCGAGCACGCACACGGGGCCGTCCAGGGTCGTCGCGACCTGGCGCTGCTCGGGGTCCAGGCCCTCGAGCACGGAGTCGGCGGACACGGCGGCGGGGCGGAGGTCGGGTGCGGTCGTCATGGCGGGGACATCCTCTCAAGCGCCGCAGACGCCCGGGGCACGAGCGGGCCGCCGGCTGTGGACGCGACGGCGGGAAGAGAGCCGGTGCCTCCCCGGTTGCAGCCCGCGGAGCGGGAACGACCCGCGCGGAGGAGGAGCAGCAGTGTCGACGATCGAGGCACCGGCCGCGGGCAGCGTGACCATGTTCACCACCACCTGGTGCGGGTACTGCCGCCGCCTGAAGTCCCAGATGGACCGCGAGGGCGTCAGCTACTCGGAGGTCAACATCGAGGAGGTCCCGGACGCGGCCGAGTTCGTCATGCAGGTCAACGGCGGCAACCAGACCGTGCCGACCCTGCTCTTCCCCGACGGCACCGCCGCCACCAACCCCTCCCTCGCCGAGGTGAAGGCCCGCCTGGGCGCCTGAGCGTGAGCACCACCCACCGGCCCACCGGTCCCGCGCAGTTCGCGGGGCGGTGGGCCGCGTCGCTGCCGGCCGGCGCGCGCGTCGGCGTGGACGGCGCCGTGGACGCCGACACCGCCTGGTACGCCCGGCACCTCGCCGACGCGCTGCGCGCGCAGGCCCGCCCCGTGCTCGTCACCACGTGGAGCGGCTTCTGGCGGCCACGCTCGCTGCGCCTGGAGCGCGGCCGCGACGACCCCGACGCGTTCCACGACGACTGGCTCGACGTCGCCGGCCTGCACCGGGAGGTGCTGACGCCCCTGGGGGAGCCGACGGGGCGCCGGTGGGTGCCGTCGCTGTACGACCCGGCCACCGACCGCGCCTCCCGCGCCCCGCGCGAGGAGGTGCCCGACGACGCCGTGCTCGTCCTGGCCGGCCCCTTCCTGCTGCGCGAGGACCTGCGGCACGGCTTCGACGCCGTGCTGCACCTGAGCACCTCCGACGCGGCGGTGCGCCGGCGGGTGGACGCCGCCGACACCGAGCGGGTCCTCGGCGGCTGGCACCGCTACCTGGCGGAGTCCGGGCCCGTCGATCGGGCCGACGCGGTGCTGCGCTGCGAGGACCCGCGCCACCCCGCCGAGCTCGTGCGCGGCTAGGCCGGCTCGTGCGGATCACGGCGTGAAGCGCTCGGTCCTGCCGGCGGTCTCAAGGGGTCAACGCAACACTTCCTTGATCAAGGTGAGGGGAAGGGGCTGTCGTGCCGCACGGGGACTTCGAGAAGCTGACACCGTTGATGATCGAGGCGCTGTGGCAACGTCTGGGCACCGGCATGGCCGCCAAGCCCGCCGCCAGGGCGCTGGGGTTGGGCATGAGCACGGTGCGCTCCTACCTGATCCGCTGCGGCGGCATCCGCCCCGCCCCTCGAGCGCGTGGTGCGGGCAAGCTGAGCTTGGCCGAACGGGAGGAGATCTCCCGCGGACTGGCCGCTGGGGACTCGTTGCGCGCGATCGCCCGCCGCCTGGGGCGGGCACCGTCGACGATCAGCCGGGAAGTCGCAGCCAACGGCGGTCGGCGCCGCTACCGGGCGCTGAGGGCGGATGAGCGGGCGTGGGCGAAGGCGAGCCGCCCCAAGCGGTGCAAGCTCGCCGTCAGCGAGCGGTTGGCTCACCTGGTGGCGGCCAAGCTGCTCAAGCGGTGGTCGCCGCAGCAGATCGCCGGCTGGCTCAAGACCGCCTTCCCCGACGATGAAGGCATGCAGGTCAGCCACGAGAGCATCTACCGCACGCTCTTCGTCCAGACCCGTGGAGCGCTGCGCAAGGAGCTGACGCAGTACCTGCGCACCGGCCGGGTCCTGCGCCGCCCGAAGGGTGCTCGCCTGCCGGATGGGCGCGGGGCCCGGCCGGGGACGGTGCACACTCCGAACGCCCCGCCGAGGCAGAGGACCGTGCCGTTCCCGGGCACTGGGAAGGTGATCTGGTCTTCGGCAAGGGCATGAGTCCGGTCGCGACGCTGGTGGAGCGCTCGACGCGCTTCGTGATGCTGGTGGCTCTGCCGGAAGGACATCACCGCGCCGACGCCGTTGCTGACGCGCTCAGCGCGGCGGTGAGCACGCTGCCGTCTCACCTGGCGAAGTCGCTGACCTGGGACCTGGGGCACGAGATGGCTCAGCATGCCCGCTTCAGCGCGACCACGGGCATGCAGGTGTACTTCTGCGACCCGAAGTCGCCCTGGCAACGCGGGTCCAATGAGAACACCAACGGGCTGCTGCGCCAGTACCTACCGCGCAGCTTGGACTTCCGAACGCTGACGCAGGCGGACTTCGATGCCATCGCTGCTGAGCTGAACGAACGGCCTCGACAGACCCTCGGTTTTCGGTCACCCTCGCAGGTGCTGGCGGAGGTGTTGCGCTGACCGCCTGAGCCCGCACCGATGACCGCGCGTTCGGGCGAGGGGGGCAACGAGCAGCCGCAGCCACGCCCTGCTCCGACTTCGACGCGAGGTGCCCGATGACACGCTCGGCCAGTGGAGAAGTTCTACCGCCCCGTCGCCCTGCGGATCTGCGCCGAGCGGGGTGAGCAAGATCCGCTCTGGGACGACGACCCCGACCACACGGAGCCGGTGAACCCGGCCGAACTCGGTGCAGCGGCGAGCTCGCCGAGCAGCCTCGGGCAGGGAACGAGCGCTTCAACGCTCTGGCGTGGACCGACTACCGCTGGCTCGATGCCGACGAGGAAGGAGCCCGGCAGCAGGAAGGCCTGCGCTTGGCCCACCCGCTGCAGAACGAGCTACCCGGTGTCGGGATCAGCTACGGCCAGATCAGCCACGGCCACGACGGTGACGACTGGCCCCTGCGGCAGCGCCGGGGGCGGTGACACCAGTGCCCGACGCACGGTCACTGCCCACTGCCGGCCCCTGAGTAACGTCGCTCTCCGATGCACCCGTCCCACCATCGGGTCACAGCACAGCGATGTCCACGACTACCAGGGCCACCGCCACCACGGCGAGCACCATGCTCACCACTCGCACCGCACGGCTCTGCTCCCCCCCGGGCAGCATCAGCTCCGCCCCAACCAGGAGGAGGATGCAGCCCGTCACCACGTCACGCGTGTTGCTCGCCTTCACGAACAACACGACCGCGAGGAACACGATCACGACGCCGACGCAGGTCCTGAAACCGAAGCGCTCCTGCATGGCGGGAGAGGCCTTCTGGTCCTGCTCAGCGCTCATCCCCGGATGCTTGCAGACTTCGACGGCGGTGACGACGACCTTCCGGTCACCCCGCTGACCAGGACGTCGCCGACGCTCGGACATGCCGAGCAGCCGGTGCGGGTCTTTCAACGCCGATGCTGATCATTCAATCGAACGGCCGATGCCCCCGCCTGCGACCACCCGGAAAGGTCGACGATGTGGAGGCGTTCGCCACCACGACGACCTCAACCGGATCGCAAGCCGGACACCGAGCCGACCACCGAGGAGACGCGGTGCTCTCCCTCGTCCTGCCGATCCTCGGCATGGCCGCCCTCGACAGCCTCAACCCCTCGGCGATCGCCGTCACCCTGCTGCTGATCCTGCGCGCCACCGACCACCGCGACCACAGCACCCACCCCGCCCGTCTCGTCCTGCCCTACGTGGCCGGCATCCTCCTCACGATGCTCACCGGCGGTGCCCTGCTGCTCCTGGGCCTGGACGCCGCTCTCAGTGCGGTGCAGGAGTCGATCTCCCAACGCACCACCTACGCCATCCGCCTGACCGTCGGCGCCGTCCTGCTCCTCATCGGGACCCTGACGCCCACCCGATCCCGGCGCCCACCCCGCACGAACGGCGCCACCACCGCCTCCCCGGTACGGCTGCTGCTGCTGGGCCTGGCCGTCACCGTCGTCGAACTGCCCACTGCCGTGCCCTACCTGGCCGCTCTGAGCCTGATCGGCAGCTCCGACCTGACCCCGATCCGGTGGGTCCCGCTGCTGGTGGGCTACAACGTCGTGGTCGTCCTGCCCCCGCTGGTCCTGCTGGTCGCCAGTCGCCTGGCCGGGGCGCGGTTCCAGGCCCGGGCCCACCGCCGATCGCAGTCCCTGACACGCTCTGGACGCGGCCTGGTCCTCACCCTGGCCTTCGTGGTGGGTCTGTACCTGACCGCGGACGCGGCGTACTACTTCGACTTCTTCGGGCTGGTCGACGTCCCGCAACCCCACCCGGCGAGGCAGGGCTGAGCGTGACCGGCCGCTCAGTGCGCTGCTGATCAGCTACCGGACGGAGGTGACCACCTCACGGTCATCCCGCTGTCACGCAGCAGCGGGTCCAGGCGTCAGGCAGGACGCGCCCGATGGTGCGCGCCAGCGCGTAGGCGAGGGTGGCGACCTTCCACCCGCTGCGCTCACCGAAGCGGTAGTCCGCAGCCGGCACCAACCGCTGCGCCAGGTCCGGGCGCTGGTGGGCGAGGTAGCGCCGCGCTCTGCCCGCGTGCGTGGGCGCGGAGGCGATCGTGATGCTGCCCGCTTGCTCGAGCTGGCCCAGGCAGTGCTGCACGTTCTGCCAGGTGCTGCGCGCGTCCTCCTCCAGCTCGATGCGCTCTGCCGGCACCCCGAGCACGTCTCGGGCGTGGCTGGCCATGACGCGTGCCTCGCTGGGCTCACCGGGGGCGCCGGTGCGCCCGCCGGTGAAGAGCAGCCGGCCGTGCACCGGGTGCATCGAGCGCACCGCGATGTCGGTGCGCCAGCGCTGCACCGGGTGCAGCTGCCCGCCGGGGCGGCTGGGGCTGCCGAGCACGAGCACCACCTGCGGGCCCGGCACCGGCCGGGCACCGCCCTCGGGGCCCTGGCCCCAGCCGCGACGGGAGGCGTGCCACTGCACCAGCTCGGCGATCAGCACCACCGCCGCGGGCAGGGCCGCAGCAGATGACGCGGCGGCCACCGGAAGTGACAGGCGCAGCGAGCGAGGCACATGACGAGCATCCGGTCAGGCGTCGCCGTCAGCGGGGGCGACACGCACGGTCATCCCGCGATGAGGGTCGCTCTCGTCACCGGCCTCACAGAGCCAGGTGCAGCCGCAAGGCGTCGTCGAGGGCGTCCAGCGCCTCGAACGGCAACCGCCCCAACGCCGGCCCCAGCCGGTCCACCGAGACGGCGCGGACCTGCTCGGCCTGGGCCTTGGAGTCGACGTGCAGTCCGGTGTCCTGAGCGGTGAGCAGGACCTGGAAGGGGAACACCCTGGCGGTGTTGCTGGTCACCGGGACCACGGTGATCACGCCCCGGCCCAAGCGTTCGGCGGCCGCGTTGGCCCGGTCGTTGCTGACCACGACCGCGGGCCGGCGCTTGCTCGCCCCACTGCCCTGAACGGGATCGAAGTCGACGAGGCGGACTTCTCCGCGGCGCATCAGCGCAGTCCGTCAGCGGTGGCGCCTTCCCACACCTCACGCTCCCCGGAGTCGTCCCAGTCCTTCCAGGCGGCGGCGTAGTCCTGTTCCAGCTGCTGGTGGGTCAGGGCCCGGATGGCCCGCTGGACCGCTGCGGACCGAGACGGCAGACCGGCCTCGCGGACGTGCTCGTCGAGGGCGGCGACGTCGGCTTCGGACAGGCTGATGCTGAGCTTCACGAGCCGATGCCACTGAAGTAGCAACGCTGATGCCACCGTCCGGTCGTCCCGCGATGAGCGGATACCCGACCAGCGAGTAGCACAAGTGCTACCGTAGTGCCATGACCACCGTCGGGCTTCGCGAACTCCGCCAGCAGGCATCCGACCTCGTTCGCCGCGTCGAAGCCGGCGAAGAGATCACCATCACGGTCGCCGGCCGGGCCAGCGCCCGCCTGGTACCAGCGAACGCACGTTCGTGGCGTTCCTGGTCCGACGTCGAAGAACTGTTCGCCGGACCGAGCGACCCGACCTGGGAGCAGGACCGGGAGTTGATCGACACCGAGACCACCGATCCGTGGGCGCGGCGGTGAGAGCCGTCCTGGACACCAGCGTCGTCATCGCCACCGACATCGCTCCCCTGCCCGGCGAACTGGCCATCAGCACAGCGACCCTGGCCGAGCTGCACTTCGGCGTGCTCGTGACCACCGACACCGCAGTCCGCGCCGAACGCCTGCGACGGCTGTCCATCCTGCAGCGACGCTTCGATGCGCTACCCCTCGACGAGGCCGTGGCCGCGAGCTACGGCCAGCTCGCCGCCGCCGTCGCCGCCGCGGGCCGCCGACCACGGGCCCGGACGATGGACCTCCTCATCGCCGCCACCGCCCACGCTCACGACGCCCGCCTCTACACCCGCAACGCGGCCGACCTGGAGGGAGCAGACGACCTCCTCGAGGTCGTCACCGTCTGAATCCCCACGTGCAGCCGCGCGGTCTAGGCCCAGGCGTCGTCGCCGGGCACCGGCAGCGGGCCGCCGAACCACGCCTCGATGAGGTGGCGGGCGATCGAGACCGACGGTGGCGGCAGCACCCGGCCCGCGCGCACCTCCTCCGCCAGTTCCTCGCGGCTGAACCAGCGCGCCAGGGCGATCTCCTCGCCGTCGACCCGGATGTCCGTGGTGACGGCGCGCGCGGCGAACCCCACCATGAGCGAGGCGGGGAACGGCCACGGCTGGCTGCCCAGGTAGCGCACGTCCTCCGGGTCGGCACCGACGACGATGCCGGCCTCCTCCAGCACCTCCCGGCGCACCGTGTCCTCGAAGCACTCCCCCGGCTCCACGAACCCCGCCAGCACCGAGTACCTGTTCGCCGGCCACACCGGCTGGTGCCCCAGCAGCAGCCGGTCGTCCGGGCTGATCACCGCCATGATCACCGCGGCGTCGGTGCGGGGGAAGTGCTCCTTGCCGCCCGGCTCGGCCCGCACCCACCCCGCGGTCGTCACCGTCAGCGGCTCACCGGTGCGCGGCGAGAAGCGGGTCACCGCGTGCCAGTTGCCCATCGAGACCGCCTCGGTGAGCAGGCCGGCGTCCCGGTCGCCGAGGACGTCACCCACCTCCCGCAGGCCCCGCCACTCCTCACCGCCGGCGGAACCGTCGGCGACCTCGGGCTCGGCGTCCGCGGAGACCACCGCCACGAACTCCTCCCGCCCGTCGGTGCCCAGGTACAGCACGAGGTCCTCCGGGCCGGGTACCGGCACCTCGCCCGGAGCACGCAGCACCAGCTCCAGGCCCTGCACGGTGCGCACCACCGGGGCCCGGCCGGCGTGCACCCGCAGCACCCGGGTGGCGGGCGCCGCCCACAGCCGCTCCAGCAGGCCGGGGTCCGTGCGGCGCGCGCCGGCGCGGTCCAGCCGCTGGCGGGACAGGGCCAGGTCGCGCAGCGGCGGCGCCGGCAGCGCCACCCCGCGGGACCCGCTCGGCTCGGACGGGGCGGCGCCGACGGCGTGGTTCGTCACCGCTCCACCCTACGGAGCGCACCGCGCTCTACCGTTGCCCCGTGCCCCCCCGCTCGCCGCAGGTCCTCGCAGCCCTCGCCACCGCCGCCGTGCCCGGCCTCGAGGTCGTGGCCGCGGGGCCGGCGCAGGACGACGGCGCCGACTTCGACGCCGCCGTCGTCGTGGACGCCGCCCACCGCCGCTTCACGGTGCGGGCCCCGCGCCGGCCCGCTGCCGCCGCCGCGCTGGACGCGGAGCTGGAGCTGCTGTCCGGGCTGCACGAGCCGCTGCCGTTCGCGGTGCCCCGCGCCGCCGGCACGGTGGTGCTGGGCGAGGGCGGGCGCTGCGTGGTCACCCCCGAGCTGCCCGGCAGCCCCCTGCACCCGGAGGACCTGCGCCCCGGCCCCGGCCTGGCGCGCTCGGTGGGCACCGGGCTGGCCGCGCTGCACCAGATCGACGTCGCCGTCTTCGCCGACGCCGGCGTGCCCGTGTACGACGCCGAGGAGTACCGGCGCCGGCGCCTGTCCGAGCTGGACCGCGCCGCCGCCACCGGCCACGTCCCACCGCGGCTGCTGACGCGCTGGGAGGTGCTCATGGAGGACGTGGCGCGCTGGCGCTTCGCCGCGACCCCCGTGCACGGCGACCTCGTCGGCGAGCACGTGCGCACCGACGGCGAGGCCCTCACCGGCATCACCGGCTGGGTGGACGCCAAGGTCGCCGACCCCGCCGACGACTTCGCCTGGCTGGCCGTGGGCGCCGACCCCGACGCGCTGGAGTCGGTGCTGGAGGCGTACGCCCACGCCCGCCACGACCCCCTGGACCCCGACCTGCTGCTGCGCGCCCGCCTGGCCGGGGAGCTGGCGCTGACCCGCTGGCTGCTGGTGGGCCTGCGCACCGAGGACGAGGAGATCGTCGAGGACGCCCGGCGGATGCTCGACGACCTCGACGCCCACGCCGACGCCGTGCCGCTGGGGGTCTGAGCTGCCCGGGCGCGCGGCGCGGCCCCTGCGGCTGGCGTCGGTCAACGCCGCCTCCGGGCGGGACCTGGCCACCGGGCGCGTCGACGCCGACCGGCTCGCCGCCGCCGTGGCGGCGCTGGGCGCCGACGTCGTGGCCGTGCAGGAGGTCGACCACCTGCTGCCCCGCAGCGGGGGCACCGACCAGACCGCGGTGCTGGCGCGCGCCTGCGGCGTCACGCGCGGCGGGGCGCGCTTCGCCGCCACCGTGCACGGCACCCCCGGCTCCCCCGACACGTTCCGCCCCGCCGACGAGACCGTGCCGGGTGAGCCCTCCTACGGCGTGGCGCTGCTGACGCGCCTGCCGGTGCTGCAGTGGCGCGAGCTGCGGATGGCCGCCAGCGCGGCCCGGCTGCCGCTGGTGCTGCCGCCCGGCGCGGGCAGGCGGCTGCGCCTGGTGCCGGACGAGCCGCGCGCGGTCGTGGCCGCCGTCGTCGACGCCCGCGCCCCCGGCGAGCAGGCTCCGCGCCCGGTCACCGTGCTGGGCACCCACCTGTCCTTCTCACCGGTGCGCGCCCTGGGCCAGCTGCGCGAGCTGCGGCGCTGGGCGGTCGACCTGCCCCGGCCGCTGGTGCTGCTGGGCGACCTGAACCTGCCGCCCGGCGTGGTGGGCCGCGCCCTGCCGTGGCGGCCGCTGGTGGCCGGGGCGACGTTCCCGGCGCCGTCACCGCGCGTGCAGCTGGACCACGCCCTCGGCGACGGCCTGGGCGCCGCGGTCGGCGGCGGGCGCGTGGAGCGCGTCGGCGGCAGCGACCACCGCGCGGTCGTCGTGGACCTGCGGCTGTGAGGTGACGGCCGCGAGCCGGCACCTGCGCGGTGGCGCGGGGGCGGGCCTCAGACCTCCCGGTCCGTCACCGGCACCGAGGTCACCAGCGCCTCGAGGTCCCCGGCGCCGAACAGGTCCACCGGGCGCACCGTCTCGCCCGTGGAGGCGTAGAAGAAGGCCGCGCTGACGTCCTCCAGCGGCACCCCGTGCCAGCGCGACCACGCCAGGCGGTACACGGCCAGCTGCACGTCCCGGGCCCGGGCCGCCTCGCCGACCGGCGGGCGGCCGGTCTTCCAGTCCACGACGTCCCAGCGCACCCGCCCGTCCGGGCCGGTGCTGCGGAACACGGCGTCGATGCGACCGCGCACCGCGATCCCCGCCACGGGCGTCTCCACCGACACCTCCACCGCGACCGGGTCGCGCTCGGCCCACTCGCTGTCCAGGTAGTGCCGCTGCAGCGCCGCCAGCTCGCGGTCGTCCGCGGCGTCCTCGTCGGCCGCGCCGGGCAGGTCCGTCAGGTCCAGCAGTGCGCTGGCGGTGAAGCGGTGCTCCAGCCAGGCGTGGAAGGCGGTGCCGCGACGGGTCGCCGGCCGCGGCGGCTGCGGCACCGGGCGGCGCAGCTGCAGGGCCAGCGCGTCGGGGTCCTGCGCCAGCGCCACCAGCCGGGACGCCGACAGGTGCGCCGGCAGCAGCACCCCGCCGGCACCGCCCGCCGCGGTGCGCTCGCTCAGCAGCAGGTGCACCTGCTGCGCCCAGCCGGCGGCCTCCTCGTCCGGCGCCGGCGGCGGCGGCGCACCGGCCACCTCGCGCACCGCCCGGGCCCCCTGCAGCACCTCCGCCCGGCGCGGCGCGAGCGGGTCGACCGGCCACACCGCGCGCTGGGGCGTCGCCGTGCGCGGATTGGGCTCGCCCTCCTGCGGCGCGGGCACCGGCGGCAGGCTCACCACGCCCGGCAGGCCCGGGCCCTGCAGCACCTCGGTGAGGAACCGGGACGGGCGGCGCGGTGCGGTGGCGTCGTCCCAGTGGGCGCCGCTGAGCAGCAGCTCCTCCTTGGCGCGGGTGAACGCCACGTACGCCAGCCGCCGCTCCTCGGCCATCTCGTGCTCGCCGCACGCCTCGCGGAAGCGCACGCGCTCGACGTCCAGCTCCTTCTGCGTGGCGGCACCGTCCAGGTCCAGCTCCGGCAGGTGCGAACGGTCCCCGCGCAGCGGGTACGGCAGCACGCCCAGGCCGCTCAGCCAGCCCGACGACGTCTCCGCGCCGGCGGGGAAGACGCCCTCCACCAGACCCGGCACCGCCACGACGTCCCACTCCAGGCCCTTGCTGGCGTGCACCGTCAGCAGCTGCACCGCGTCGGAGGAGACGTCCACCGCACCCGGTTCCAGGCCGCGCTCGCGCGACTGCGCGGCCGCCAGCCAGGACAGGAACCCGCCCAGGCCGGGGCGCTGCGCGCTCATCGAGAACGACGCGGCCGCGTCGGCGAGGGCGTCGAGGTTGGCCCGCTCGAACGCCGGGGAGCTGCCCGGGCGGGCGGCGACCTCCACGTCCAGCAGCAGGGCGCGCTCCACCTCGCCCACCAGCTCGGGCACCGGCACGTGCGTGCGGGTGCGCAGGTGGCGCAGCACCCCCGCCAGGCGGGCCAGCCGGGTGTGCGCGGCCGGTGACAGGCCCCGCCCGCCCGAGCCCCGCCACGACGGCGGGGGCAGCTCGTCCAGCGCCTCGACGAGGCTGGCGTCCTCCACCTCGTCGGGCAGGACCACCGCGGGGTCCGCGGCGGCCTCCCCGGCAGGCACGGGTCCCTCGGGAGCGTCGGGGGCGTCGCGGCCGCTGCGCAGCCGCTGCAGGTGCCGCGCCCACTCCCCCAGGGCCGCCAGGTCGCGCGGACCCAGCCGCCAGCGGGCCCCCGTCAGCAGCCGGGCGAGCTGGTCGCCGCGGCCGGGGTCGTGCAGGACGTGCAGGGTCGAGACCACGTCGACGACCTCGGGGGTGGACAGCAGGCCGCCGAGGCCGACGACCTCCACCGGCAGCCCGGCCTCGCGCAGCGCCCGGTGCAGCACCGGGAACTGGCTGCGCTTGCGGCACAGGACCGCGGCGGTGCGGCGAGGCCGCGGCGAGGCGCCGGGCACCCGGCGCTGCACGGCCAGGCGCTCGGAGTCGGCGCGCCACACCTCGGCCAGCCGGGCGGCGACCTCCGCGGCCTCCTCCTCCACCGTCGCGGCGAACGCCGTGCGCACCCGGCCGGTGCCGGCGCCCGGGCGCGGGCGCAGCCGCACCACCGCGGCGTTCGCGCCCGCCCCGGCCGACAGGGGGTCGGCCACGACGTTGGCGACGGCGAGCACCGCCTCGTCGTTGCGCCAGCTCGTCGCCAGCGGCGCCACCCGAGCCGGGGAGTCGTCGGCGCGGCGGAACTGCGCCGGGAAGCTGGCGAGGTTGCCGGCGCTGGCGCCGCGCCACCCGTAGATCGACTGGTGCGGGTCGCCCACCGCCGTCACCGGGTGCGCGTCGCCGTACAGGGCGCGCAGCAGCGCCAGCTGCGCGTAGCTGGTGTCCTGGTACTCGTCCAGGAGCACCACGCGGTGCGCGGCGCGCTCGGTGGCCGCCACGGCCGGCACCTCCCGGGCCAGCCGGGCCGCCAGCTGGACCTGGTCGCCGAAGTCGAGCTGCTCGGCGTCGCGCTTGCGGCGGGCGTACTCGCGCAGCAGCGGCACGATCGAGCGCCGGGCCCGCTGCACCGCCAGGACCTTCGCGACCTCCGCGTACGGCTCCCCCGGCACGTGGACGCCCAGCTTCGCGACCGCCTTGTCGTCCCTGGGCAGCGCGCGCACTCGCGCCTCGAAGCCCTCGACGAAGCGCTCCAGGTCGCCGGGGTCCACCAGGTGCTCGGCGCACTCGCCGGACAGCTCCAGCAGCGCCGCGGTGAGCGTGGAGGGCGCCACCTCGACACCGGGCAGGTCCCCGCGCCAGGTCTCCACGACCTCCGCGGCCAGCTGCCACGCCCCCGCCTCGGACAGGACCGTGGACTGCGGCTCCACGCCCAGGCGCAGGCCGTGGTCGGTCACCAGCGACGCCGCGTACGCGTGGTACGTCGACACGACCGGCTCGCCGTCGCCCAGGCCGTCACCCGGTGCGCCGCCGGCCGGCCCACCACGGGCCGGGACGCCCAGCCCGTGCGCGCGCAGGGCGCGCAGCCGCTTGCGCACCCGCTCGGCCAGCTCCCCGGCGGCCTTGCGGGTGAAGGTCAGCCCCAGCACCTCCTCGGGGGCGACCAGGCCGTTGGCGACCAGCCACACCACCCGCGAGGACATCGTCTCGGTCTTGCCGGATCCGGCGCCGGCCACCACCAGCAGCGGCTCGACGGGCGCCTCGATGACGGCGACCTGCTCGGGCGTGGGGCGCGGGCGGCCCAGCCGCTCGGCGATCTCCTCCGCCCCCAGGCGCGGCACCGGCACCCCGGCCGCACCACCGGCGCTCGTGGTCGTGGTCACCGTCCGTCCTCCTCGCACACGCTGCGGCCCTCGTCCTGGGCGGGGCAGCTGTTGCGCACCGGGCAGGTGGAGCAGTGCGGTCCCACCACCGCCTCGAACACCGGCGCGGACATCCCCTCGGCGGTGCGGGCCACCAGGTCCGCCGCCCAGCGCGGGTCCTCGTCGGCCTCCAGGGGCTGCTGGCGCTGCACCCCGACCTTCTTCGTCGCGCTGCCCAGCTGCACCAGCGCCGCACCGCCCGTGCCCGCCAGCTCCGGGCCGAACGCGCCCTCGGCGGCGACGAGCTGGTAGACGCCCAGCTGCGGGTGCCGGGCCAGCTCCGCCTTCGACGGCGGCGTCCTGCCCGTCTTGAGGTCCACCACGACCGCGCGCCCCTCGGCGTCGCGCTCCAGGCGGTCCACCCGGCCGCGCACCCGCGCCCGGCCCACGACCACGTCGACGTCCTGCTCGACCGCCACCAGGGCCCGGCCCTCGGCGCGCACCTGCCGGTGGTACTCGGCCAGCTTCAGCAGGACCTGGTCCGCGCGGGCGCGCAGCCGCGAGGTCACCCAGCCGTCCGGCAGCCCCAGCGTGGGCCACAGCAGGTCCAGGCGGCGCTGCAGCTCGGCGGCGTCGGCCTCCGGCGCCTCGGCGGCGATGCGGTGCACGAGGTTGCCCAGCGACTGCGCCCCCGAGTCGCCCGGGCGGGCGCCGGAGGACTCCAGCAGCCAGCGCAGCCCGCACCGCTCGAACGACTCCACCCGCGAGGGCGAGACCGGGACCTGCTCGCCGTCCTCGCGCAGCGGGCCGTCGTCGGTCAGGTCGTCCACGCCGTACCAGTCGGCCGGGTCGGCGCCGGGCACGCCGGCCGCCGCCAGCTGCGCCAGGTGGGCGGCCGCGGACCGCCGCCGCTGCGGGGTCTCGGTGGCCGGCGGGGCGCACAGCACCTGGCGCAGGCGCGCCACCAGGGCGGGCAGCGACACCGCCCGGGGCACCTGCGCCAGGGGCCGCTCGCCCTCCTCGTCCACCGCGGCGTCCTCCTCGCCGCGCTCGCGCGCGGCGACGGCGCCGACGAGGTCCAGGAAGGCCGAGGGCCGCTCGTCCTCGGCGCGCACCGCCGTCACCACGAGCTCGTCGCGGGCCCTGGAGACCGCCACGTGGAACAGGCGCAGCTCGTCCTCCAGCACGGCCCGGCGCGCGCCGGGGCCGTCCGCGTCGCGGCCCTCGACGACGTCCACGAGGGCCTGCGCGCCCAGCACGGAGCCGCGCAGGCGCAGGTCCGGCCACACGCCCTCCTGCACCCCGGCGACGACCACGACGTCCCACTGCCGGCCCACCGCCCCCTGCGGGGTGGTCAGGGTCACCGCGCCGGTCTCGGGGGCGCGGTCGGCGAGGGTGTCCTCGGGGACCTCCGCGGACTGCATCTGCTCCAGGAACCGCCCGGCGCCGCCGGCGCCGGGGAAGCGGTCGACGTAGCGGCCGGCGGCTTCGAACAGGGCCAGCACGGCGTCCAGGTCGCGGTCGGCCCGGGCCGCCTCGGCGCGCGCCGAGGCGCCGCGGGCCAGGGCGGCGCGCTGCCAGCGCGGCCCCAGCCCGCTGGCCTCCCACAGCGCCCACAGGACCTGCTCGGCGTCGGCGCCGGGCGCGGTCGCGGCCGCCCGCCCGGCCTGCAGCACCGCGGCCAGCCGCTGGGCCGGGCGCAGCGCGGGGTCCTCGTCCGCCAGGAGCGCCACGTCGGCGGTGGCGGGGTCGTCCGCGCGGTGCGCGCCGGCGAGCACCCCGGCCAGCGCGGCGGCGAGGACGGCGTCGCTGGTGCGCCCGCCGCCCGCGGCGAGCTCGGCGCGGCGCAGGCACTGCCGCAACCGCCGCAGCGCCACCACGTCGGCACCGCCCAGCGGGGAGGTCACGAGGTCGCGGGCGAGCTCGACGGTGAGGCCGGCGGGGTGCAGCACGACCTCCATGGCGCTCAGCAGGGGGCGCACGGCGGGCTCGTCGCGCACCGGGACCTCCGCCAGCGGGACCGCCAGCGGCACCCCGGCCGCCGACAGCCCGCGGCGCAGCGCGGCCGTGTGGCCGGCCGAGCGCACCACGACGGCCATGGACGACCACGGCACGCCGTCCAGCAGGTGGCGGCGGCGCAGCCGCTGGGCGATCCAGGAGGCCTCCTGGGTGGGTGAGCCCAGCACGGCCACCTCCACGCCGCCGGGGGCCGGCCCCGCGCCGGGGAGGCGGCCGGGCAGCGCGGCGCGCTGCGGGGCGCCGCCCAGGGCGCCGATGCGGGTGGCCACCGCCGCGGTGACCGCGCGCACCAGCGGCTGCTGGCGGTGCGCGGTGCCCAGCACGACGGTCGGGGCGGGGCCGCCGTCGGCTGCCCGGAACCGCTCCGCCAGGGCCGAGGCCGCCCGGGCGTCCGCACCGCGGAAGCCCTGGGTCACCGAGTCGGGGTCGCTGACGAGGAGCAGGTCGCGCCCGCCCCCGGCCACCGCCTCCACCAGGCGCAGGCCCGCCTCGGACAGCTCGTGGGCGTCGTCGACGGCGACCAGCTGCCAGCGGTCGCGCTCGGCGGCCAGCAGGTCCGGCGAGGACAGCAGCTGCGCGACGGCCTCGTCGACGACGGACGCGGGGTCGTAGGCGTTGGCGCGGGCGGGGTCGAAGGCGGTCACGCCCACGTACTCCCGCAGCACCGACGCGGCCGCCGCCCACTCGGGGCGGCCGTGCTGCGCCCCCAGCTCGGCGAGGTCCTGCGGGCCCAGGCCGCGCTCGACGGCGCGCATCAGCAGGTCGCGCAGCTCGTTGCGGAAGCTGCGCAGTCCCCAGGCGTCGCGCGGGACGTCCGGCGGCCACTCGGGGGCGCGCACCGCCTCCAGCCGGCCGGCGGCGCGCAGGGCGTCCTCGAACGCGCCGGCGACGGAGTCGTCGACACCGGCGGCCGTGGCCTCCAGGTGACCGGCGAGCAGCTCGGCGAGGATGGAGTCCTGCTCGGCGCCGGAGATCAGGCGCGGCGGCGGGTCGCCCCGGCGGGCGTGCCCGACGCGCAGCAGGCCGAACGCGTACGACTGCGGCGTGCGCGCCGCGGGCTGGCCGAGGGTGCGCCGCAGCGCCAGGGAGAGCTCGTCGCGCAGCTCCCCCGCCTCGCGGCGGCTGGGAGCCAGCACCAGGACGCGGTCGGGGGCGATCCCGTCGCGCTCGACGCGGGCGGCCACCAGGGCGCGCAGCGTGGTGGTGCGCCCCGTGCCGGGCGCGCCCCGCAGGACCACCGGGCCGCTGCCCGGGCGGCCGGCGACGACGGCGCGCTGCGTGGCGTCCAGCTCCGGGTGCAGCAGGCCCTCGCGCGGTTCGCGGCGCAGCAGCGGCACCGGCGCGCGCCGCCGCGCCGCGCCGCCGCCGGGCCCGCTCCACCCGCCGGACGGCGCCCCGCCCCCCGCGTCCCCGCCCGCGTCCTCCGTCAGCACACCCGTCATGCCACCACACCCCTCCGACACGTCCCGGGGACCGGCGCGGGGCTCACGGGCCCTCGAACCCGGCGGCGTCCCAGCGGGCCGCCCCCAGGTCCACCCGCACCAGCACCGGGTCGGCGTCGTCGCGGCGCAGCGGCACCCCCTCGGCCCGCCACCGCTGCACCGCCCGCGGCGCCAGCGGCGGCGCCGCGCTGCCGTCGGCGCGCAGCACCCGCCACCACGGCACGTGCGAGCCGAACCGGCGCAGCACGTTCCCCACGAAGCGGGGCCCGCGGTCGCCGACCAGCTCGCCGACGTCGCCGTAGGTCAGCACGCGCCCCGCGGGGATCGCCTCGACGACCTCCAGGACCTCCTCCGCCCGCGCCGGCAGGGCCGGCGCGCCGCGAGCGCCCACCGCGGGCGTCAGGGGTTCGGCCAGGGGTTGGGCAGCGCGCCGTCCAGCCCCTTGGTCTGCTGCACCATCACGGGCGCGAGACGCCCGGCGCCGGGGTTCGGCTCGTGGCCGTGGCCCAGCAGGTGCCCGACCTCGTGGTTGACGAGGTACTGGCGGTACCCGGTCCGGTCCTCGCCGTAGTCGGCGATCGCCTCCACCCAGCGGTACCAGGTGAGCACCGCCGCGTCGCCCACCCGGCACGACAGGGTGCCCATGGTGCGCAGCGGCCGGCACAGCGCGGCGGAGGTGTCCGGCGTGGCGAGCACCAGGCGCAGCTCCGCCTCCCCGTCGGTGCGCTCGAAGCTCGTCGCGCCGCCGGCGCCCCAGCCGCGGGGGTCGTTGAGCACGCCGAGCGCGAAGCCGGCGAACGCGGCGGGGTCGAGCAGGCCGGCGCTCACGAGGTCGCGCTCGACCTCCACGCGCAGGGTGCGAACGCGCGCGGAGGGCGGTGCCGGCACCGAGCCGGGCACCACGTCGAGGACGCCACCGCCGCTCTGCGGGACCTGCCGCTGCAGCACCCCGGCCGCCACGTCCGCCTCGGTGAGCCCGGGCGGCAGAGCGGGGGTCGGCGTGGGCGTCGGCGTGGCCGTGGGCGTCGGGGCGGGCGGGCTGCCGGTGGTGGCCGCCGCTGCCGCGGGGGCGGGCCCGCCGGTGGCGTCCCGGGCACCGGTGCAGCCGGCCCCGGCGAGCACGGCGGCCCCGGCCAGCAGCAGACCCCGCCGGGAGGCCTGGTGGGAGGGCGGGCGTCGGTCGGAGAGCGGGCGTCCGGCGGGCACGCACCGAGCATGCCACCCGCCCGGCGGCGACGGCCCCGTCCGCTGGCGGCGAACTCGCCCCGCACCGGCGCGGCCGGTGCGCGCGGCTCCGACTAGCCTCGCGGGACGACCGCACCCCCGAGCACGGGCGGTGCCGGCCCGATCGACGACCCGGGAGGGACAGCGGTGGAGGTTCGGATCGGCGTGCAGAACGTGGCGCGCGAGCTGGTGTTCGAGTCGGCGCAGACCAGCGAGGAGATCACGTCCGCGGTCACCGCGGCGCTCAGCGAGGGCACCGTGCTGCAGCTGAAGGACGAGAAGGGCCGCACCCTCGTCGTGCCGGTGGCCTCGCTCGGCTACGTGGACGTCGGAGCTGCGGAGGTGCGCAAGGTCGGCTTCGGGCTGTCCTGACGCGACCGAGCCGGCGCCCTGCGCGGGCCTCGCGGCGACGGCGCCACCACGCCGCGGGCGCACTCCGGTGCGCCCGCGGCGTCGCCGTCGGTGGCCGACGGTTACCATGGTCGTGTTCAGGGTTGCCCGGTCGTCAGTAGCGATCGGCTGCCGACTGCCGCGACGCGGCCGCGCACCGCAGGACGAGCCCGTGACGGGACGCCGACGAACCTCTCGGAGTCCTCTGCCGCAGGGCGCCCGGTGCCCGGGCCGCCGCCGCCCCGCACGGGAGACGCATGACCGACGCAGCGGGGTCCACCACGACCCCCCAGACCACCGACACCACCGGCACGAGCCCCGCGGCCGAGCCCGCCGGCTTCGCCGCGCACGGCGTGGACGAGCGCATCGTCCGCGCCCTGACCGGCGCGGGCATCACCAGCCCGTTCCCCATCCAGGCGATGACGCTGCCCGTGGCGCTGTCGGGCCACGACATCATCGGCCAGGCCAAGACCGGCACGGGCAAGACCCTCGGCTTCGGCGTGCCGCTGCTGCAGCGCACCGCCGTCCCCGGCGACCCCGCGTACGACGCGCTGGCGGCACCGGGCAAGCCGCAGGCCCTCGTCGTGGTGCCCACGCGCGAGCTGGCCACCCAGGTCGCCGGCGACCTGACCACCGCGAGCCGCGTCCTGGGCACCCGCATCCTCACCGTCTACGGCGGCCGCGCCTACGAGCCGCAGATCGAGGCGCTCGCCAAGGGCGTCGACGTGGTCGTGGGCACCCCCGGCCGCCTGCTGGACCTGGCGCAGCAGAAGCACCTGGACCTCTCGCACGTCACCTGCGTCGTCCTCGACGAGGCCGACGAGATGCTGGACCTGGGTTTCCTGCCGGACGTGGAGCGCCTGCTGGGGCAGACGTCCCCCGCCCGCCAGACCATGCTCTTCTCCGCGACGATGCCCGGGGCCGTGGTGGCGCTGGGGCGCTCGTACATGCGCCAGCCCACCCACATCCGCGCGGTGGACCCCACCGACGACGGCGCCACCGTGGCCGCCATCACGCAGTTCGTGTACCGCACGCACGCGATGGACAAGGTCGAGGTGCTCGCCCGCCTGCTGCAGGCGGAGGGCCGAGGCCTGACGATCGTGTTCAGCCGCACCAAGCGCACCGCCGCGTCGGTGGCCGAGCAGCTCGCCGAGCGCGGCTTCGCCGCGGCCAGCATCCACGGCGACCTGGGCCAGGGCGCGCGCGAGCAGGCGCTGCGCGCGTTCCGCTCCGGCAAGGTCGACGTCCTGGTGGCCACCGACGTCGCCGCCCGGGGGATCGACGTCGAGGACGTCACACACGTCGTGAACTACCAGTGCCCCGAGGACGAGAAGACGTACCTGCACCGCATCGGGCGCACGGGGCGGGCCGGCAACACCGGCACGGCCGTCACGTTCGTGGACTGGGACGACCTGCCCCGCTGGGCGCTGGTCGACAAGGCCCTGAGCCTGGGCTTCGGGGAGCCGGCGGAGACGTACTCCAGCTCCCCGCACCTGTTCGAGGACCTCGGCATCCCGCAGGGCACGAAGGGCCGCCTGCCGCGCACCCAGCGCACCCGCGCCGGCCTGGAGGCCGAGCAGCTGGAGGACCTGGGCGAGGTCGGTGCCGCCAAGGGCCGCCGCCCGCGCAGCGGTGACAAGCCCCGCGAGGACCAGCCCCGCGAGGTGCGGGCAGGGCGGGGGCGCGGCGGCGACGCGCCCGAGGCGCCCGACGCCGGCACGGCCGACGCGGGGAGCACCGACGCGGGGAGCACCGGGAACACCGACGAGCAGCGGCCCCGGCGCAGCCGTCAGCGCCGGCGGACCCGC
Organism: Kineococcus auxinigenes; assembly: GCF_050871525.1. Taxonomy (NCBI): domain Bacteria; kingdom Bacillati; phylum Actinomycetota; class Actinomycetes; order Kineosporiales; family Kineosporiaceae; genus Kineococcus; species Kineococcus auxinigenes. The sequence continues at coordinate 84,134 of NZ_JBKBCT010000002.1, forward strand.
AGCGGTGGGGGCGGTGCCGCCGCCGCGGCCCAGGAGCCCGTCGCCCGGGAGGCCGCCGCACCGGCGGCCGGGGACCCCGGCGACGCGCCGGCCGAGGACGGCGTCCCGCGCCGCCGCCGGCGCACGCGCAGCCGCGCGTCGGCACCCGGTGACGCGGCCGCCGTGGCGGAGCCGGTGCCCGCCACCGACTGACCCCGAGCTGCGATCACGGCCCCACCCGCGCAGGGTGGGGCCGTGCCCGTTCGTCCCTCGACCTCGCTCCCGCAGGCCGGCGGGAGCCCCGTGGCGGTGTCCGCGACGCTGCACCGGGGCCCCGCTCTGGAGGTCGCGCTGCTGTCCGCCGGGCTCCTGGAGGAGCTGCACCCGCTCCTGCGGCAGTTGGCCGCCCACGACCCGCGGCCGCGCTGGCAGCGCGCCGCGGCCGCCGCGGCGCTGCTGCGCGCGGCGGGCACCGACCCGTGCCGGGCGATGGTGCTGGCGGCCCGCGAGCGCGCCGTGGACGGCGACGTGCACGTGCGCGCGGACGGCGCGGACCCCGACACCGCGGCGCTGCGGCACGCGCTGCGGGTGTCCAGCGTGCTGCGGGCCGCCGCCGCGGCCGGGCGCGCGCCGGCGCCGCGGGACGCGCAGCGCTACGTGGGCGAACAGCGCTCCAGCGCCGTGCTGCTGGGCGCCGAGCCCGACGACCTGCCCTGTTCCCTGGAGGAGGTCGAGGCGGACGTGGAGCGGGTGCGCCGCGACGCCACGGGGGCGCGCCCGGCCGGGGCGCTGAGCGCGGTGGGCGGACGGGCCCCCTCGGTCCGGCGGGTGCCGCTGCCGGGGCCGGGGGACGCGCCGGGGCCGTGGCGGCGGGCCGGTGAGCTGGCCGGGGCACTGCTGCCGGGGTGGGCGCGCGAGCTGTTCGTGCCGGTGCCCGGCGAGCTCGACGGGCCGCAGCTGCGCGAGGCCCTCTGCTCCCTGCCGTCGCTGGAGGCCGCGGCGGGGTTCAGGCCTCGCCCGTGACGAAGGCGCGGACCGCGTCGGCCACCAGCTGCACGGCGATGGCGGACAGCAGCAGACCCGCCACGCGCGTGACGAGCAGGACGCCGGAGTCGCCGAGCACGCGGTGCACGACCCCGGCGAAGCGCATCGCCAGGTAGAGGGTGACGTGCACGGCCAGCACCCCGGCGGCGATGGCGAGGTGGTCGTCCCAGCCGCGCGACTGCTGCACGTAGACCATGGTCGCCACGATGGCGCCGGGACCGGCCAGCAGGGGCGTGCCCAGGGGCACGAGGGCGACGTTGACGCCGACCGTGGAGGTGGGTTCGTCGCCCTTGCCGGTGAGCAGCTCCAGCGCGATGAGCAGCAGCAGCAGCCCACCGGCGGCCTGCAGCGCCGGCAGGCTGATGTGCAGGTAGTCCAGGATGCGCTGGCCGAACAGCGCGAAGGCGACGATCACGCCCAGGGCCACCAGGACGGCCTGGCGGGCGGCGCGCGAGCGCTCCGCGGTGGTGAAGGGCGCGGTGAGGCCGAGGAAGATCGGCACGGTCCCCAGCGGGTCCATGATCACGAAGAGGGTGACGAAGGTCTCCCCGAACAGCTGCCAGTTCACGAGCCGGGGACCTCGCCCGCGGCACGGTCAGCGCTCTCGGCGCGGACCGCACCGCCGGACCGTGAGCGCAGCTCCTGCAGCACGTCCGGGTCGGTGGTGTTCTCGCCCAGCAGGTTGCGCTTGCCCGTGCCGTGGTAGTCGCTGGAGCCGGTGACCAGCAGGCCCAGGGAGCGCGCCAGGGCGCGCAGGTGGCGGCGCTCGGCGTCGCTGTGGTCGCGGTGGTCGACCTCGAGGCCCACGAGGCCGGCGGCCACCATCTCCTCCACCTCGGCGTCGCCGACGCAGCTGCCGCGCTTGGAGGCGGCGGGGTGGGCCAGGACGGGCACGCCGCCCGCGGCGCGCACCAGGGTGATCGCCTCGAGGGGGTCGGGGGCGGTGTGCGGGACGAAGTAGGGGCTGCGCCCGGACAGCAGCGTCGCGAAGGCCTCGTCGCGGTCGGCGACGACCCCGGCGGCGACGAGGGCGTCGGCGATGTGCGGGCGGCCGATGGTGGCCTGGCCGTGCACGTGCGCGAGGACGTCCTCCCAGCGCAGGCCGGTGTCGGCGGTCATCCGCTCGACCATGGTGCGGGCGCGGGTGCGCCGGGAGGTGCGGGAGGCGTCGAGCATGCCCTCCAGCGCCGCCTGGGCGGGGTCGTGCCAGTACGAGAGCAGGTGCACCGACACGCCGTGCGCCAGGCAGCTGACCTCCATGCCGGGCACGACGCGCACGCCCAGCCGCTCGCCGGCACGCAGCGCCTCGGCCCAGCCGCTGGTGGTGTCGTGGTCGGTGAGGGCCACGACGTCCAGACCGGCCCGGGCGGCGGACTCGACGACCCCGGAGGGTGGTTCCGTGCCGTCGGAGGCGGTGGAGTGCGTGTGCAGGTCGATGCGCACCGGGCGAGCTTACCGGTGAGCGGGTCCGTCCCCCGCGGCGCTCAGGCCCACTGCACGCGCGGCGACATCGCCCCGCACGGCGCGTCCGGGACGGGGCGGCGCTCGCGCAGGTCGACGAGCTCGAGGTCGTCGAGCAGCGTGGCCCCGGCACTGGCGGGCCACAGCAGCGCCCACAGCCACACCCCGCCCGCCTCCCCCACCAGCACGGCCCGGTCCCCCTCCGCCGGCACCGGCCACAGGGGGGTGGCCGCCCCCGCGGCGTGCGCGCGCGCGGCGGGCGGGCCCGCGACGAGCCCGTCACCGGGGTCGACGTCGCCCCGCCCGGCCAGGTGCGCGCCCAGGCCGGTGCCGGGCTGCTCGGAGACCACGAGCAGCTCCGCCACCGAGGGGGCGGGGTGCGGGCCGTGGCGCTGGCCGTGGTGGGGGCCGCTGGCGGCGACGACGACGGCCTGCGCCGCGTGCCGCTCGTCGCGCACGCAGCGGGTGCCGGTGAGCAGCCAGCCGGGCGGCAGCGGCCACGGCAGCCACACCGGGACGTCGGAGTGGCGGGCGAGCCACTCCAGGTGGGCCGCGTCGGCGGGCTGCGCCGGCTGCAGGGGCACCACCTCGCCGTGGGCCGCGCAGGTGGCCGAGGAGTGCCAGATGCTGGGCGCCCGGACCGCCTCGTCGCAGCGGGGGCACCTCGCGGTACCGCTCATGCCTCACCGTCCTACGCTCCGCGCACGGCGTCAACCCAGGCGTCACTGTGCGTGATCAGCGCTCCGGGGGCGGACAGCCGGCGCCCGCCGGGGGATGATGGCCCGGTGACCGCCGCCGCGACCCAGTCGACCACCACGCCGGCCACCACCGCCGGCACCACCGCCGGGCAGGACCCGGGGCAGCCCGTGGGCGAGCTGCTCGACGCGCAGCACCCCGAGGGGCAGGAGACCGCCGCGCCCGCCGAGGACGCCGAGGACGCGAAGTCGCACCGCACGGTGCCCCGCTCGGCCGCCTTCCGCCGCTTCATCGCCCAGGGGTGGGGCCCGCGCCCGGCCGAGGACGACGAGCCCGCGGAGGCAGCCCCGTACGCCGCGCGCCGCCGCGAGGTGCTGTCCTCCCTCTTCCCCGGCGAGGTGCTCGTCGTGCCCGCGGGGCCGCTGGTGCGCCGCTCCAACGACTGCGACTACCGCTACCGGCCGCACTCGGCGTTCGCCCACCTGACCGGCCTGGGCACCGACCGCGAGGCCGACGCGGTGCTCGTGCTGCACCCGCGCGGCGCGGGCGGCGGTGACCTCGGCGGCGGCGAGCAGGGCGGTGACGGCGGCCACGAGGCCGTGCTGTACCTGCGCCCGCAGGGCAGCCGCGACTCCGAGGAGTTCTACGCGAACGCCCGCTACGGCGAGCTGTGGGTGGGCCCGCGCCCGAGCCTGGCCGCGCAGGAGGCCGTCACCGGCATCACGTGCCGCGACGTGGCCCTGCTGGCGGAGGAGCTCGGCACCTCGGCCGCCGCCGCGGGCACCGCGGGCCTGCGGGTGGTCGCCGACGCCGACCCCGCCGTCACGGCCCTGCTGGCGCCGCTGCGCACCGCGCCCGCCGAGCACGTGCGCGCCGCCGACGACGAGCTCGCCACCGCCCTGTCGGAGCTGCGGCTGGTCAAGGACGAGTGGGAGGTGCGCCAGCTGCGCGAGGCCGTGGCGGCCACCGTGCGCGGCTTCGAGGAGGTCGTGCGGGCGCTGCCGCGGGCCGTCGGGCACCCGCGCGGCGAGCGCGTGGTCGAGGCCGCCTTCGACGGCACCGCCCGCGTGGAGGGCAACGGCGTGGGCTACGAGACGATCTCCGCGGCCGGCGACCACGCCTGCACGCTGCACTGGATCCGCAACGACGGGCCGGTGCGCCCCGGGGACCTGCTGCTGCTGGACGCCGGGGTGGAGGCGGACTCCCTGTACACCGCCGACGTCACCCGCACCCTGCCGGTGCAGGGACGCTTCAGCGAGGCCCAGCGCCGCGTCTACCAGGCCGTCCTGGACGCCGCCGACGCCGCGTTCGCGGTCGCGAAGCCGGGGGTGCGCTTCCGCGAGGTCCACGAGGCCGCGATGCGCGTCATCGCCGACCGCCTCTCCGCGTGGGGGGTGCTGCCGGTGGACGCCGCCACCTCGCTGGAGCCGGAGGGGCAGTACCACCGCCGCTGGATGGCCCACGGCACCAGCCACCACCTGGGCCTGGACGTGCACGACTGCGCGCAGGCCCGGCGGGAGATGTACCTGGACGCCGAGCTGCGCCCCGGCATGGTGTTCACCATCGAGCCCGGCATCTACGTCAAGGCGGAGGACGAGCTGGCCCCGCCGGAGCTGCGCGGCATCGGCGTGCGCATCGAGGACGACGTCCTCGTCACCGCCGACGGCGTGGAGAACCTCTCCGCCGCCCTGCCCCGCGACCCGGACGCGGTCGAGGCGTGGATGGCCTCGCTGCGCGGCTGAGCGGACGGCCGCGCAGGTGCGGCGGAGCGGCTCAGCGGGCGGGGCCCTCGCCGGTGCCCTCCCGCTGGGCGTCCTCCTGGGCGCGCCGCTCGGCCTCCCGGCGGGCCCGGCGCTGCTCCTCGACCTTCTCCGCGTAGGTGGGGCCGGACAGGTCCGGTTCCGCCGGGGTCTGCTCCTGAGCCTCGCCCTCGGGACGCTGCCCGGCGGGCGGGGGCGGCGGTGCGGCGGGCCCCGTGCCGGGCTGCGGCGGCGGCATCCAGCCCTGCGGGGCGCCCGCGCGGGAGGAGGGGTCGGGCGCGCCCCACGGTCCCTGGCCGGCGGCGTGCGAGCCGGGCGCGGGCGGCGGGGCGCCCCAGGCGCCCTGCTGCGGGCCCGCGCCGCGGCCGAAGCCGTTGGGCAGCTTGGACAGCACCTGCCGCGCCTGGCCGGACATCTGCGGCATGCACAGCACGAGGTACTCGCCTGCGACGATCTGGCTGGCGGAGGTGAAGTCGCGGCGCCCGCCCGTCAGCGCGTAGGAGATGACGGCGAAGAGCATGCCGAACCCGGCGCCGATGAGCAGGCCGGTGAGCAGGCCCGCGGTGCCGCCGTTGCCGAACACCGAGAGCATCAACCCGATGAGCAGGCCGAACCACGCCCCCGAGGCCGCGCCCGCACCGGCCGCGCGCCCGTAGGTGAGCCGGCCCGTCACCCGCTCCACCATCTGCAGGTTGTTGCCCACGATGGTCACGTTCTGCACGGGGAAGTGCTCGTCGGAGAGGAAGTCCACGGCCCGCTGGGCCTCCGCGTACGTGGCGTAGCGGCCGATCGCCTCCCCCTGCGGCGGTGTGGGGGCGCTCAGGCGCTGCTGGCCACCCATGGGCCCGAGGTTGGACATGGCGACATCCTCACCGGTTCGACTGGTGCCGCCCGCACCGGGCGGGGGCGGGGGCGCTCGCGCCCCTCACCCGCCCCAACGCGCCCGGAGCGGTGATCGTGCCCGCGCCGGGCGCGCGGGTCGGGACGGGCTCAGGCGCTCTGGCGCTTGACGCCGGCGCGCTCGCCGGCCTTGCGGGTGGCCTGCACCTCGGTCTCGGCGCCCGCGGTGGACAGCTCGCCGCCGGCGGTCTCGAGGTGGGCGCGCACGAACCAGTGGTACTGCTCCAGCACACCGGTCTGGCTGGTGAGCAGGTCCTCGGTGACCGGGTCGATCTCACCGGCGGCCTCGATGGCGGAGCGGTGGTCCCTGATGACGCCCGCGTACACGAGGTCCAGCGCGCCGAGGTGCTCGATGGCGCCGGCGCGGCCGATGGAGTAGTCGTCCCAGTCGCGGTCGGCGACCAGCGCGGCGGGCGTGCCCACGGGCGAGGAGCCCAGGGTGGCGATGCGCTCGGCGACGGCGTCGGCCATCTCGCGCACGGCGTCCACCTGCGGGTCGAGCATCTGGTGCACGGCGATGAAGTGCGGCCCCACGACGTTCCAGTGCACGTGCTTGAGGGTCAGGTGCAGGTCGGTGAGGGCGTTGAGGCGGTTCTGCAGGATGGCCGCGACCTCGCCGCCCTGCTCGTTCGAGAGTCCGGGGACGGTGTAGAGGGGGTTCCCGGACGCCTTCAGCTTCTTGCTCTCCTTGGCCATGGCGCCACGGTAGGAGGGCACCGGCGCTCCCGCGCGCCGAGATCCGCCCGGCCCCGCGCACGCGGGGCCCTCTAGCCTGAGGCGCGTGACCGGTTCCCCCAAGCGCGTCTTCGCCGCCCGGCTGGCGGGCACGTCCGTGTTCGACCCGCAGGGCGACCAGGTGGGCCGGGTCCGCGACGTGGTGGGCGTGCTGCGCCCGCGCGGGCCGCAGCGGATCATCGGCCTGGTCGTGGAGGTCCCCGGCCGCCGCCGCGTCTTCGTGCCCATGACGCGCGTCACCAGCGTCGACACCGGGCAGGTCCTGACCACCGGCCTGGTGAACATGCGCCGCTTCGAGCAGCGCGGCACCGAGACCCTGCTGCTGGGCGAGCTGCTGGACCGGACCGTGCAGCTGACCGACGGCAGCGGGGTCGCGACCATCGAGGACGTCGGCCTCGAAGCGGTGCGCCCGCGCGACTGGCGGCTGACCGAGCTGTTCGTGCGCCGCGGCACCGCGCCGCGGGGGCTGTCCGGGCGGCTGCGCCGGCGCGGGGAGACCATGACGGTGGACGTGGGCGCCGTGGTGGGGCTGACCACCACCGAGCTGGACCAGGGCGCCACGAACCTGCTGGCCGCCTTCGAGGAGCTGCGCGCCACCGACCTGGCGGACGTCATCCACGAGCTGACCCCCAAGCGCCGCGTGGAGGTCGCCGCCGCGCTGGACGACGAGCGCCTGGCCGACGTGCTGGAGGAGCTGCCCGAGGACGACCAGGTGCAGATCCTCTCCGCCCTGGAGGGCGACCGCGCCGCGCACGTGCTGGAGGAGATGCAGCCCGACGACGCCGCGGACCTCCTCTCGGAGCTGCCGCCGGAGCAGGCCGAGCGGCTGCTGGCCCTGATGGAGCCGGACGACGCCGCACCGGTGCGCCGGCTGCTGGCCTACGACGAGCACACCGCCGGCGGCCTGATGACCTCCGACCCGGTGGTGCTGGCCCCGGACGCCACGGTGGCCGAGGCGCTGGCGCACGTGCGGCGCGTGGAGCTGACGGCTCCGCTGGCCTCGGCCGTCTACGTGTGCCGCCCGCCGCTGGAGACGCCCACCGGCCGCTACCTGGGCACCGCGCACCTGCAGCGGCTGCTGCGCGAGCCGCCCCAGACGCCGCTGGGGCAGGTCATCGACAAGGACGTGGAACCGCTGGACCCGGACGAGACGCTGCAGGGCGTCACCCGGCAGCTGGCCGCGTACAACCTGGTCTCGATGCCGGTGGTGGACGAGGACGGGCACCTGCTCGGCGCGGTGACGGCCGACGACGTGCTGGACCACCTGCTGCCGGACGACTGGCGCGACGCCGAGGAGGAGGTCTTCGAGGTGGGTCGTGGCTGAGCGCTCCCCGCGCCGCGAGCGCCAGCGCGCCGAGGCCGTGGGGCTGGACACCCCGCGCGAGGCGCGCCGGCAGCTGCTGGTGCGCCCGCAGGTGGACCCGGACGCCTTCGGGCGGGCCAGCGAGGCGTTCGCCCGGTTCATGGGCACGGGGCGCTTCCTCGTCTACATGACGGCGTTCGTCGCCCTGTGGCTGACGTGGAACACGCTCGCGCCCGAGAGCGCCCAGTTCGACCCGGAGGCGCTGAACTACACGCTGCTGACGCTCATCCTGTCGCTGCAGGCGTCCTACGCGGCACCGCTGATCCTGCTGGCGCAGAACCGCCAGGCCGACCGCGACCGCGTCCTGAACGAGCAGGACCGCGCCCGCGACGAGCGGGCCCTGGCCGACACCGAGTACCTCACGCGCGAGGTGGCGGCCCTGCGCATCGCGCTGCGCGACGTGGCCACCCGCGACTTCGTGCGCTCGGAGCTGCGCAGCGTGCTGGAGGAGCTGCGCGAGGAGGACGCCGAGCGGGACGGCCGGGAGCCGGGCAAGCGCAAGGGCGGCAAGAAGCGCAAGCGCGCCGGTGAGGGCGCAGAGGCGTCCGGTGCGGCGCGGGGCGCGGCCGGGGACGGCGCGCCCGCCGGGGAGCCCGCGGCGGACGACGCGGACGACGCGGCGGGTCCCCCCTCCAGCTGAGCCCCCGGCGTGCCGATGCACTGCCCGTGACGACTCTCGACGACGCCCGTTCCGGTGCGCCCGCGCCCGCGGGCCAGACCCGCAGGCGCCTCGGCGACGTGCTCGTCGAGAAGGGCCTGCTGCTGCCGGAGGACCTCGACCACGCGCTGAACGAGCAGCGCACCGGGGAGGGCCCGCGCCGGCGCCTGGGGCAGATCCTGGTCGACCTCGGCCTGGTCTCCGAGGCGGAGCTGGCGCTGTGCCTGGCGGACCTGCTGACCCTGGAGCACGTGGACCTGTCCAAGGTCAGCATCTCCCCGGACGTGGTGCGGCTGCTGCCGCGCGCGGTCGCCGAGCGCTGCCGCGTGCTGGTGCTGGACAAGACGCCCGAGTACCTGCTGGTGGCCGCCGCCGACCCCACCAACGTGCTGGCGCTGGACGACGTCAAGCTCTACACCCGCACCCCCGAGCTGCACGTCGTCGTGGCGGTGGACTCGCAGATCCGCGACCACCTGGCCCGCGCCTGGTCGCTGACCGAGGACACCTCGCAGGTCAGCCGCATGGTCGAGGAGGCCGGCGACGACGACGCCGAGGACGCGCTGGCGGCCCTGTCCGGCTCGGTCGACGACGACGCCCCCATCGTCAAGCTCGTCAACCGGATCCTGTCCGACGCGGTGCGGCTGCGCTGCTCCGACATCCACCTGGAGTCCCAGCGCGACCAGCTGCGGGTGCGCTTCCGCGTCGACGGCCTGCTGCGCGACGTGATGAGCGCGCCGAAGCGCGTGGCACCCAGCGTCATCAGCCGCATCAAGATCATCTCCGGTCTGGACATCTCCGAGCGCCGCGTGCCGCAGGACGGCCGCACCCGCGTGACCGTCGACGGCGCCGCGATCGACTGCCGCGTCTCGACGCTGCCGGCCCTGCACGGGGAGAAGGTCGTCATCCGGCTGCTCACCCGCGGCGACGACGTGCCCAGCCTGGAGTCGCTGGGCTTCGAGCCCGAGCAGCTGGACGTCTTCAGCCGGGCGCTGACCGTGCCGCAGGGCCTGGTGCTCATCACCGGCCCCACCGGCTCGGGCAAGACGAACACGCTGTACGCGGCCATCCACGCGACGATGAGCCCGGAGAAGAACATCATCACGCTGGAGGACCCCGTCGAGGTCCAGCTGCCGGGCATCACCCAGGTGCAGGTCAACACCAAGGTCGGCATGACCTTCTCCGCCGGCCTGCGCTCGGTGCTGCGCCAGGACCCCGACATCGTCCTCATCGGTGAGGTCCGCGACTCCGAGACCGCCGAGCTGGCGCTGAAGGCGTCCATGACCGGTCACCTCGTGCTGACCACCCTGCACACCAACTCCGCCGTCGGGGCGCTGACCCGCCTGGTGGACATGGGCGCCGCCCCGTTCCTGGTCGCCAGCTCGCTGACGGCCGCGATCGCGCAGCGCCTGGTGCGCAAGCCGTGCGACTCCTGCGCCGACGGGTACATCCCGGACGAGGACACCCTGGCGCTGCTCGGCCTGACGATCGAGGACATCCTCGACGCGACCCCGCTGCGCGGCACCGGCTGCCCCGACTGCGGCGGCACCGGCTACCGCGGGCGCACCGCCGTGTACGAGGTCCTCGACGTCACGCCCAGCGTCCGCAAGGTCCTCATGAGCACGCCGACGGAGTCGGCGCTGACCGAGGAGGCCGCCCGCATCGGCATGAGCACCCTGCGCACCTCCGCGCTGGCGAAGGCGATGCGCGGGGAGACGACCTTCGAGGAGGTCGTGCGCGTCACCGCCGGCTGAGCCCACCGGCTGGGCCCACCCGGCGCGGGACCCGCGGGGGGTGCCGCGCCGGGCGCGGACGTACCCTGGCGGCGTGCTGCCCACCCCCGACGCCGTCCGCACCGCGCTGGCCGCGGTAAACGACCCCGAGCTGCACCGGCCCATCACGGAGCTGGGCATGGTCGACCGCGTGGACGTGGGCGACGACGGTGTCGTGTCCGTGCGGGTCCTGCTGACGACCGCCGGCTGCCCCATGCGCGAGAGGCTGACCTCGGACGTGAGCGCGGCCGTGCGGGGCGTGGCGGGCGCGCGCGGCGTGCGGGTGGCCTTCGGGGAGATGACGCCCGAGCAGCGGGCCGAGCTGACGGTGAAGCTGCGCGGCACCACGCAGGCCGCACCCACCATCCGGTTCAACGAGCCGGGCAACCTGACGCGCGTCTACGCCGTCGCCTCCGGCAAGGGCGGGGTCGGCAAGTCCAGCGTGACGGTGAACCTGGCGGCGGCGATGGCCGCCGACGGGCTGCGGGTCGGCGTGCTGGACGCCGACGTGCACGGCTTCTCCGTGCCGCGCCTGCTGGGCGTCACCGGCCGTCCGACGAAGGTGGACTCGCTGATCCTGCCGCCCACCGGGCACGGGGTGCGCGTGATCTCCATCGGCATGTTCGTGCCGGGCAACGAGCCCGTGGCCTGGCGCGGGCCGATGCTGCACCGGGCGCTGCAGCAGTTCGCCTCCGAGGTGTTCTGGGGCGACCTGGACGTGCTGCTGCTGGACCTGCCGCCGGGCACCGGCGACATCGCCATCAGCGTGGGGCAGCTCCTGCCGGGCGCGGAGGTGCTCGTGGTGACCACGCCGCAGGCAGCGGCCGCCGAGGTCGCCGAGCGGGCCGGGGCGGTGGCGGCGCAGACGTCCCAGCGCGTGGTGGGCGTGGTGGAGAACATGAGCTGGCTCGAACTGCCGGACGGTCAGCGCATGGAGCTGTTCGGCTCCGGCGGCGGCGAGCGGGTGGCGGCCTCGCTGACCGAGCGGCTGGGCACCCCCGTGCCGCTGCTGGGCCAGGTCCCGATGGACGTGACGCTGCGCGAGGGCGGTGACGCGGGGGTGCCGGTGGTGCTCAGCGCGCCGGACTCCCCCGCCGCCGTGGCGCTGCGGGAGCTGGCTCGGGGCCTGGCCGTGCGGCCGCGGGGTCTGGCGGGCCGGCGGCTGGGCGTCAGCGTCGCCTGAGCGACCCCCGCCCGGGCGCTCCGGTGGAGCGCCCGGGAGCACGCCTCAGGTGGCGTCCTCGTCGTAGGGCGCGGCGGCCGGCGCGGGCTCCTTCTTCTTCAGGTCCACCCCATTGGCGGCGGACCCGCCGCTGGAGGAGCCGCCGGTGCCGTTGCGGGGCGCGGAGGCCGCGCGCGAACCGCTGTTCTTCTTCGGGGCCGGCTCGTCGTCCCAGACGTCGGAGAGCGCGTCGCGCACGATCCGCCGCGGGTCGTACTGGCGCGGGTCGAGCTTCTGCCAGTCGATGTCGTCGAACTCGGGGCCGAGCTCCTCGCGCATCTGGGCCTGCGCGCCCTTGGCGAAGCGGCGCACCGACTTCACCAGGTGGGCGAGCTGCTCGGCGTACTGGGGAAGCCGCTCCGGGCCGAGGATGACCAGGGCCACCACGAGGAGGACGACGAGCTCGCCGCCGTTGATGCCGAACACGTCGCGATCCTAACCGTCGGCTTCGAGCGTCACGGGCACCTCGAGGTCCTGACCACCCCTGCGGACGGTCAGCGTGACGGTGTCGCCGGGCTGGCGGGCGCGGATGTCCACGATGAGCTCGGCGGGTTCGGTGACCGGGCGGCCGTCGACGGCCAGCACGACGTCCCCGGGCAGCAGCCCCGCGCGGTCCCCGGGACCGCCGGCCTGCACCGCCCCGGGCTGGTCCAGGACCTGGACGCCCTCGCCGCGGTACTGGCTGTCCAGGGAGACCCGGATGACGGGGTGCACGGCACGGCCGGTCCGGATGAGCTGCTCGGCGGTGCGCCGGGCCTGCTCGGAGGGGATGGAGAAGCCGAGCCCGATGCTGCCGGCGCTGCCGCCGACGACGGGCACCGAGGCGATGGCGGAGTTGACGCCGACGACCTGGCCGCGGGCGTCGAGCAGCGGGCCGCCGGAGTTGCCGGGGTTGATCGCGGCGTCCGTCTGGATGGCCTGGATGTAGGAGGCCTCCCCCGCGCCGTCACCGCCGGCGCTCACCGGGCGGTTCAGCGCCGAGACGATGCCCTCGGTGACCGTGCCCTGCAGCCCCAGCGGAGCCCCCACCGCGACGACCCGGTCACCCACGACGACGCTGCCGGAGTCGCCCATCGTCAGCGCCCGCAGGCCGGAGCGCTCGACGCGCACGACGGCCAGGTCGTAGGAGGCGTCGGCGCCCACGAGCTCGCCGGGGGCCTGCGCACCGTCCTGGAACAGGACGGTCACGCCGTCGTCGTAGGCGCCCGCCACGACGTGGTTGTTGGTGAGCACGAACGCCGCGGAGCCGCCGTCCACGCCGGCGTCCAGGACGAAGCCGGACCCCGTCCCGGCTCCCGAGCTGCCCTGGACCTGCAGGGACACCACGCTGGGCAGGGCCGCGGCGGCGATGGCGGCCACGCTGCCCTCCGGCCGTTCGGTGGTGCCCGGGGCGGGCGCCGGCAGGGTGACGGAGGGGTACGTGCGCGCACCGTCCCAGCGCTCCTGCAGCAGGGCCCCGGCGAAGCCGCCGGTGACGCCGAGCAGCAGCACCGCCGAGCCCGCGCCGAGCAGGCGGGCGGCGCGCCCGTTGCCGCGGGGTGCCGGCGGCGGCCAGGGTGGCCCGGCGGGCGCCGGCCAGGACGGTTCCAGCTCGCCCGGCGGCGCGGGTTCCCCCCAGTCGGCGTCCGGCTGCGGGGGTCCGGCCCACGGGTCGCGGGGTGCGTCCGCGCCGGGGGTGCCGGTGCGCTGGTCCCGGTCCTCCGGCAGGGGCGGACCGCTCACGGGGCGGCCGGCGCGGTGGCCACCGCACCGGGCGCGGACGGGGTCGCCGGAGCCGGCTGGGACGCCGTGGGGGACGGGGTCGCCGGGGCGCTGGACGGGGTGGTGCGCAGTTCCGCCACCGGCGCGGGGCCGCTCGCGTGCTGCCCGCCGAGGACGAGGAACCCGGCGATGCCCACACCGAGCAGGGAGAAGGTGCCCGCCAGCGCCGCGGCCACGGGGCGCCGGCGGGCGCGGCGCCCGGGACGGGCCGGCGGGCGCAGCCGGCCGGCGGGGCGCAGCGCCTGCGGGCGGGTGGCGTCCGGGCGGCCGGGCGGGGCCGCACCGACGGCTGGGCGCGCGGGCACCGCCATCGGCCGGTCGCGCGGCGGCAGCGGGCCGGCGGGACCACCGATGTCCAGCAGCCGCACCAGCAGGTCACCGGACAGCTCCGGCTCGGGCAGGGCGCGCAGGCGGGCGCGGACGAGCCGCTCGGCCTCCACCGCCTCGGCGCACTCGCAGCAGGCGCGCACGTGCTCACCGGCGCGCAGCGCCGCGTCGGGGGCGAGCCGCCCGTCGACGAGCGGGCTGACCCGCGCGCCGAGGTGCGGTCCGCTCACGAGCGCTCCTCGCCCAGGGCCAGACGGGCGGGGGGCGCCGCGGGCGGCCGCGGGGCGCGGTGCGCCAGGGCGGTGCGCAGCTGGGCGCGACCGCGGTGGATGCGCGAGCGCACCGTGCCGAGCTTCACGCCGAGGGTGGCGGCGATCTCCTCGTAGGAGAGCCCCTCGATGTCGCACAGCACGACCACGGCGCGGAAGTCCGGCGGCAGGGAGTCCAGCGCGGCCTGCACGTCGTCGTCGAGGTTGCGGTGCTCGAAGGCCCGCTCGGGGCTCACGTCCGTGCTGGGCAGCTTCTCCCCGGCGTCCTCGGCCAGCGCGTCGAAGCGGATGCGCTGCTTGCGGCGGACCTGGTCGAGGAAGAGGTTGGTGGTGATGCGGTGCAGCCACCCCTCGAAGGTGCCCGGCTGGTAGCTGGACAGGGAGCGGAAGACGCGCACGAACACCTCCTGCGTGAGGTCCTCGGCGTCGTGGCGGTTGCCCGTCAGCCGGTAGGCCAGGCGGTACACCCTGCTGGAGTGGTCGCGCACGACCTCCTCCCACGTCGGTGGCGCCCACGTCGAGGCGGCGACCGGCGCCGGCTCGGCCGCCGGGGCACCGCCCGGGTCGTCTGGCACGGGGTTCCTCCTGGCACGGGCGGGGAAGGGAACCGCGAACGGCACCGCCACTGCTCCCATCGTCCCCCACTCCTCCCGCCGGGGCCACTCCCGGCCGTGTGATCCAGCCCATCGGCTCCACCGGTCCCAACGGGCGTCGTACGCGGCCGGTTCCCGCGTCACCCGTCCGGCGGTCCCCGGGCTGTGAGCGGACCGATGCACTAGGTTGCCGGGGTGCCCCCGCCCGCGAAGCAGCCCGCCAGCTGGGCCTACGCCGAGCAGTTCACCGCCGAGGACGAGGTGCTGCAGGACGCCCGGGCCCGCGCGGCCGAGCTGGGGTGCGAGCCGGTCTCGCCCGGGGTGGCGGCCGCGCTGACGGTCCTGGCGGCCACCGCGCGGGCCCGCACCGCGGTGGAGGTCGGCACGGGCACCGGCGTGTCCACGGTCAGCCTGCTGCGCGGGATGGCCCCCGACGGCGTGCTGACCACCATCGACGTGCACGGGGAGCGCCAGCGCGCCGCCCGCGAGGCGGTCGCCGACGCGGGGGTGCGCACCAACCGCGCGCGCATGATCCCCGGCCGGGCGCTGGAGGTGCTCCCGCGGCTGACCGACGCCGCCTACGACCTCGTCCTGCTCGACGGCGACGAGCGCGAGTACTCCGCCTACGTGGAGCAGGCGCAGCGGTTGCTGCGCCCGGGCGGGCTCCTGGTCGTCGACGACGCCCTGTGGCAGGGGCGGGTCGCCGACCCCGCCGCGCGCGACGCCTCCACGGTCGCGCTGCGCGAGGTCGGGCGGGTCCTGGCCGAGGACGAGCGCTGGGTCTCCGCGCTGCTGCCGGCCGGCGAGGGCCTGCTGCTGGGCGTCAAGCGCGCCTGAGGCGCCGGGCGCGCGGGCCGGCTCAGGCCAGCGACTCCAGCCAGCGCAGCAGCAACCGCGCCCCGAAGCCGGTGGCCCCGCGGTTGACCTCGTGCTCGGCGGCGTCGGCGCGGCCGGGCCCGGCGATGTCCAGGTGCGCCCACCGGCGCCCGCCGGTGAACGGCTGCAGGAACTGCGCGGCGAGGATCGTGCCGGCCCCCGAGCCGGGCGCGGTGGCGACCTGCCGGGCGTCGGCGACGTCCGAGCGCAGCAGCTCGGCGTACTCGGGCACCAGGGGCAGGCGCCAGACCCGCTCCCCCGAGGCCTGCGCCGCGGCCTCCAGCTGCGCCGCGAGGTCGTCGTCGGTGGCGAACAGCGCGGCGTGCCGCTTGCCCAGGGCCAGCGGGGCCGCGCCGGTGAGCGTGGCGACGTCCACGAGCACGTCCGGCTCCAGCGCGGCGTGGGCGTGGGCGAGGGCGTCGCCGAGCACCAGCCGCCCCTCGGCGTCGGTGTTGTTGACCTCGGTGGTGCGTCCGCCGTGGTGGCGGACCACGTCGCCGGGGCGGTACGAGGAGCCGCCGAAGGAGTTCTCGGCCAGCGCCAGCAGGCCGGTCACCCGCACGGGCAGCCGCAGCCTGGCGGCGGCGGCCACGACGGCCAGCACCACGGCCGCGCCCGTCATGTCGGTCTTCATCGACACCATCGACTCGCGCGGCTTCAGCGCCAGCCCGCCGGTGTCGTAGGTGATGCCCTTGCCGGCGAGGACGACGTGCGGGGCGCCTGCCGCGGCGCGCCCGCGCGGGCGGTGGCGGACCTCCACCAGGGCTGGCGGGGACGGCGACCCGCCGCCCACGGCCAGCAGCCCGCCGAAGCCCTCGCGCCGCAGCTGCGCCTCCTCGCGCACCCGCACCGCCAGGCCGTGCTCGGCGGCGGCGGCGCGGGCCTGCGCCACCACCCAGGCGGGGTCCTTGAGGTTGGAGGGGGTGGCCGCCAGGTCCCGGGCCAGGACGCTCGCCGCGGCCAGGGCCTCACCGCGGGCCACCGCGGCGGCGGGGACGTCGCCCACGAGGACCAGGCGGCGCTCGGCCGGCTCGTCCGCCGCCCGGGCCCCGGCGACGGGAGGGGCGTACGCGGCGAGCAGGAAGCCCTCGACGACGGCCCGCACGCCCTCGGCGCCCACGCCGTCGGCCAGGGTGGTGGCGACGTCCCCGGCGGTGCCCGCGGCACGGGCCAGCGCGGCCCCCGCCCGGCGCAGCTCGTCCGGGGAGGAGGCGCCGACGCCCAGCACCAGCAGCCGGCGGGGTGAACCCGCGGGCGCCGGCACGGGCAGGCGGGTGCTGCGGCCGGCCTCGCCGGAGACGTCCTCCGCCGCGCACAGGGCGGCCAGGTCGACGCCGTAGCGCACGGCGGCGTCGGCGGCGCCCGGGCGGGGCTGCACGCCGTCCTGCCCAGGTGCCACCGGCACGGCCAGGACGTCGCAACCGGTCAGGTCGGCCCCGGCCAGCGGACCGGGCACCACGTGCACGGACGGCGGGCTCCAGCGCCGCAGCTCGGGCTGCGCGGCACGCACGGGACCGGGGTGGGGAGTGCTCACGGGGCGTCCTGCCTGCTGTCGACGACGGGCCTTGCGACGGGTCCGCGGCGGGGCGCCGCGGGACGGGGCACGGCGGGACGGGCACCTCGCGGCGCCCGTCCCGCGGCCGCGCTCCTCAGCCCACGACCGAGGTGATGGCCTCCCCGAGGGCACCGGCCTCGTCGGGGGTCATCTCGACGACGAGACGGCCACCTCCTTCCAGCGGCATGCGCAGGACGATGCCGCGCCCCTCCTTGGTGACCTCCAGCGGACCGTCCCCGGTCCTCGGCTTCATGGCCGCCATCGGCGTGCGTCCTCTCTCGTGGTCCTCGTGCGCCCGCCGGTCGCGACCGGGTGCCGCGGCCGGGGTGTGTACCTCCATCATCCCCCACGGCACCCCGTGTCGTGCGCCCGGGCACACCGGGCGATCACCCGGACGGCCCGCGCGCGCCGTCACGGCGGCCAGTCCGCCGGCGGGGAGAACCGCCACAGCCAGGCCGTCCACACGACCTGCAGGGCCAGCGAGGCCAGGACCAAGGCGCCCAGCGCGCCGCGGCGGCGCGGGTGCAGGCCCACCAGGGCGCCCAGGGGGAACAGCAGGACGAGGTAGCGGAACAGGCTGGTGAACGGGTCCAGCACCAGCAGCAGGTACCCGACGTACGCCAGGCACCACGCGCGCAGGTCCGCGCCGAGGACGGCGGTGCGCCGGCCGAGCAGCCACGCGACGTACGCGACGACCGCGACCACGAGCAGCGCCGGGCCGGCGACGGCGCCCAGGACGTGCTGGGACACGTCCCACCAGGGCCGCAGCCAGACGACCTCGCCGCCGCTGCGCCAGGCGCCCATCGTGGCGGTGTAGGCGTCGGCACGGCCGGTGAGCAACCACGCCGCGGCCGGCCACAGCAGCCCGGCCGCCCCGGAGCACCCCAGCAGCACCAGGGCGCGCAGCGCCTCGCGCCCGCTCAGCACCGCCCCGCGGCGGCGCCCCGCCCGCGCGCGCAGCAGCAGGTGCACCACCACCACCGCCGACAGCGGCACCGCCACCGGGCGGGTCAGCCCCAGGGCCAGGGCCACGGCACCGGCCGGCAGGTACCGCTGGCGCTGCAGCAGCAGCAGGAACGCCACGAGCAGCGCCAGCGCGGGCCCCTCGGTGTACGGCACCTGCAGCACCACCGAGGGGGGCGAGACGCAGAGCAGCACCGCCGCGCTCCACGCCCCGCGCCGCGCCGCGCCCGCCGTGCAGCGCGCCGCCAGGGCCCAGTGCAGCAGGGCGCGCACGCCCACGGCCGCGGCGGCCCCCGCCACCAGGGAGACGAGGGACCCGGCCCACGCGAACGGCAGGCCGGTGGCCACCAGCAGCCGGGCCAGCAGCGGGGCCAGCGGGTAGAAGGCCAGCTCCGACTGCACGGGGTCGCCGTCGGCCCCCAGCGGCACCGCGTCCGGGTAGCCGTCCAGCGCGATGGAGCGGTACCAGGTGGCGTCCCACAGCACCAGCAGGTCCGCGTAGCCGGGGTCCTGCGGCGTCCAGGCGCTGGGCTCCTGGAAGCGCGCCACCTCGGCGAGCACGAACGCCGAGAACAGCCGCGCGAGCGCGTAGACGACCAGCACCCGCGCGGCGGCCGGCAGCCGCAGCCAGCGCAGCAGCAGCCGCTGCCCGGCCCACCGCTGCCGGACCCGCCACCGACGCACCCCGGGCCCGGCGGACCGCTCGGGCGCTGCGGCGCGGCGGACGGCGGGGCCCGGCGCGCTCACCGGCGCCCCTCCAGCTCGGGGCGGGCGGCGCGCAGCACCGCCTCGAAGGCGAGCCGGCCCAGCAGGGCGGGCAGCGGCCCGCCGAGGGTGGCCAGCAGCGCCAGCGCCCGCGGGCGCACCAGGATCCGCTCGGTCCACTCCACCCGGGTCCGCCCCGGCCCGTCCTCGCGCACGACGAGGTCGACGACCCCGCCGAGCACGGCGCCGACCTTGCGCACCCGCACGCGCCCCTCGCGACCGGGGGCGGGCGGGGTGCGCGAGACGACGACCATCTCGTCGTCGAGCACGAACGGGCCCAGCCGGCTGACACCGGCGAAGCGCTCCCCCGGCCGGCCCGGCGTGCCGCCGCGGCGCTGCACGGCGGTGGCCGGCACCCACGCGCTCTGCCGGGGCCAGTCGGTGAGCACGTCGAAGACGCTGCCCGGTTCGGCCCGCACGGCGGCGCGGGCGGTGAAGACGACCTCCCCCCGCCGCCGGTGCCTCAGTCCTCGGCGCTGCGCCACGCGGCGAGCTCCTCGTCGCGCTCGCGGATCTCCTCGCGCAGCCGGTCGAGGACGGCGTCGACCTCGTCCATCCGGTAGCCGCGCAGCGCCGTGGAGAAGCGCACCTCGTCCACGTCGGCGGCCAGCACCGGCCCCTCGGGCAGCCCGCGGAAGGGGCGGGTGCCGGTGGCCGGCCCGAGCGCACCGCTGACCCGGCCGGTGGCGACGGCGGCGACCGCGCCCACGGCGAGCAGGACCAGCACGAGCAGCACGAGCGTCACGGCCGCCCCCCGCCGGTCCCCCCGGGCAGGTCGCCGCGGCGCTCGCGGGGCAGGTCGCTGGGGTAGTCGGCGAAGGTGCCGACGATCTCCGAGCTGGGCAGCGACACCCGGTCGCGCGGGGCCAGCTCCAGGTGGTCCAGGGCCTCGGCGGGGTCGTCGGTCCAGTGCACGACCTCGAAGACGAGGGGGCGGGCGAAGCGCCGCTCGACGAGCCCCTCCAGCCAGGTGCGCAGGCCCGCGTAGTGCCCGTCCAGGTCCAGGACGGCCAGCGGCTTGGTGTGCAGGCCGATGGTGCGCGCCACCCAGATCTCGAAGAGCTCCTCCAGCGTGCCCAGCCCGCCGGGCAGCACGATGAAGGCGTCGGCGCGGGCGTCCATCTCCGCCTTGCGCTCGCGCATGTCCTCGGTGACGACGAGCTCGCTCAGCCCCTGCGGCGGCAGCTCCAGGTCCATGAGGGCCTTGGGCATGACCCCGGTGGTGCGGGCGCCGGCGGCGCGGGCGGCGGCCTCGGCCGCCCCCATGACGGAGGTCCCGCCGCCGCCGTAGACGAGGTCGTGGCCGCGCTCGCCGATGAGCCGGCCGACCTGCGCGGCGAGCTCGACGTGCCGGGCGTCGATGCCGCCGGAGGCGCTGCCGTACAGGCAGATGGTGCTCACCTCAGGCCACCTCCCCCGCGCCCAGCAGCCAGCCGCGCAGGACGTCCAGGCACCGCTCGAGCTCGTCCACCCGGCAGCGCTCGTCGTCGGCGTGGGCGGTGGCGTTGTCGCCGGGGCCGTAGTTCACCGCCGGCACGCCGAGGGCGGAGAAGCGGGCGACGTCCGTCCAGCCGAACTTCGGCAGCGGCTGCGTGCCGGTGCGGCGCACGAACTCCGCGGCGGCCGGCAGGTGCAGGCCGGGGCGCGCGCCGTCGGCGGCGTCGGTGACGCGCACGTCGAAGCCGTCGAAGACCTCCCGCACGTGCGCCTCGGCCTGCGCGGCCGAGAACGCCGGGGCGAAGCGGTGGTTGACCGTGACCGTGCAGCGGTCGGGGATCACGTTGCCGGCGATGCCGCCGCTGATGCCCACGGCGTTCAGGCCCTCGCGGAAGACCAGGCCCTCCACCTCCACCTCGCGCGGGACGTACTGCGCCAGGCGCGCCAGGACGGGGGCGGCGGCGTGGATCGCGTTGCTGCCGCGCCAGGCGCGGGCGGAGTGCGCCGCCCTGCCCGTGGTGGTGACCTCCGCGCGCAGGGTGCCGTTGCAGCCGCCCTCCACCACGGCCGAGGACGGCTCCAGCAGGACGGCGAAGTCGGCGGCGAGCGCCTGCGGGCTGTTGCGCGCCAGGCGGCCCAGGCCGTTGCGGGCGGCCTCGACCTCCTCGTGGTCGTAGAAGACGAAGGTGACGTCCCGCTGCGGGGCGCGGCCGGCGGCGAGCGCGGCGGCGGTCTCGCGGGCCAGCACCAGCTGCACGGCCACCCCGCCCTTCATGTCGCAGGTGCCGCGGCCGACGAGCACGTCGCCGTCGGCCGGGTGCCGCTCGCGGCGCACCGGCAGGTTGGGCGGGTCGGCCAGCGGCACGGTGTCCAGGTGCCCGGCCAGCAGCACCCGCTCGGCGCGGCCCAGCCGGGTGCGGGCCACGACGGCGTCGCCGTCGCGCAGCACCTCCAGGTGGCCGCCCGGGCCGGCGAAGGAGCGCAGGGCGGCCTCCACCGCGTCGGCCAGGGCGCGCTCGGCGCCGCTGACGGACTCGGTGTCGCACACCCGGCGGGTCAGCTCGACGACGTCGAGCGCGGGGTCGTCCAGGGCGGGCGCGGGGGCGTGCTGCACGGGGGCGCTCGGGCTCGTGGCGGCGGGCGTCGGGGTCACGTCCCGAACCCTAGGCGCTGCCGGGCCGCCGGGTAGGGTCGCGGTCGTGAGCGAGCAGACCGGCACCCCCACCGACCCCTCCGGCAGCACGGCCGCCTCCCGGCGCGCGTGGGGGCACGGGCTGGCGACGGTCACCGAGGACGGCACCGTCCTGGACGTCTGGTACCCGTTCCCGGCGCTGGGCGCGGCCTCGGCCGGCGAGGCCAGCTCCTACGGCGTGCCCGCCGAGCTCGCCTCCCTGGAGGACTCCGACCCGCACCGCCGGGTGCGCCAGCGGGTGGTGACCACGCGGATCGACCTGGACGCCCCGCCGGCGGACGCCGCCGACGCGTACCTGCGCCTGCACCTGCTCTCGCACCGCCTCGTCGCCCCGCACGGCCTGGAGGTGTCCGGGATCTTCGGCGTCCTGGCCAACGTGGTGTGGACGAACCACGGCCCGTGCGCGGTGGCCGACTTCGAGCGCACCCGCCTGGCGCTGCGCGCCAACGTCGGGCCGGTGACCGTCCTGGGCATCGACAAGTTCCCCCGCATGACCGACTACGTCACCCCCACCGGGGTGCGCATCGCCGACGCCGACCGCGTGCGGCTGGGCGCGCACCTGGCCCCGGGCACGACCGTCATGCACGAGGGGTTCGTGAACTTCAACGCCGGCACGCTGGGCACCTCGATGGTCGAGGGGCGCATCTCCGCGGGTGTCGTCGTGGGCGACGGCTCCGACGTCGGCGGCGGCGCCTCGATCATGGGCACCCTCTCCGGCGGCGGCAAGGAGGTCGTCTCCATCGGCCGGCGCACCCTGCTGGGGGCGAACTCCGGCACCGGCATCGCGCTGGGCGACGACTGCGTCGTGGAGGCCGGGACGTACGTGACGGCCGGCACGAAGGTCACCGTCCTGGACGAGGCCGGCGCCGCGCAGCGCACGGTCGCCGCACGCAGCCTCTCGGGCGCGTCCGG
This sequence comes from Kineococcus auxinigenes, assembly GCF_050871525.1. Taxonomy (NCBI): domain Bacteria; kingdom Bacillati; phylum Actinomycetota; class Actinomycetes; order Kineosporiales; family Kineosporiaceae; genus Kineococcus; species Kineococcus auxinigenes. Next base: position 106,371 of record NZ_JBKBCT010000002.1, read on the forward strand.
GCTGCTGTTCCGCCGCAACTCCGTCACCGGGGCCGTCGAGGCGCTGGCGCGGCGGGGCGTGCGGGTCGAGCTCAACTCCGCCCTGCACGCCAACTGACGGCGGTGCCCGTCCGGACTCCCGCGAGCCGCCGGCTGCCGCGCTCGGCGGCGGCGGCGAACCGCCGCGCCCGGCGCCTGCGGCCCCTGGTGGCCGCCGGGGCGACGCTGACCGTCCTGACCGCCGGTGCGGTGTGGCTGGTGCGCGACGAGGACGCCCCGGTGGTGCGCCAGCGCTGCACCGCGACGGTGGACGGGGAGTCCACGTCGCTGTCGCCCGAGCAGGCCGGGCACGCCGCCACGGTCGTGGGGATCGCGGTGCGCCGCGGGCTGCCGGCGCGCGCCGCGACCATCGGGATCGCCACCGTGATCCAGGAGTCGGGCCTGCGCAACCTCGACCACGGCGACCGCGACTCCCTGGGCCTGTTCCAGCAGCGCCCCTCGCAGGGCTGGGGGACGCCCGAACAGGTCCAGGACCCGGTGTTCGCCACGAACGCGTTCTACGACGCGCTGGTGGAGGTCGACGGCTACCGCGAGCTGGAGGTCACCGACGCCGCGCAGCGGGTGCAGCGCAGCGGTTTCCCGCTGGCGTACGGCGACCACGAGGCGGAGGCGCGCCTGGTGGCCTCGGCGCTGACCGGGTACACCCCGGCGGGTTTCACCTGCCGGTTGCGGCAGGCGGAACCGGACGCGCAGGTCGGCACGGACGACCAGCCCTCCCTGGCCGCGCAGCGCCTGCGCGAGGCGATGGGCACCGAGGCCGTGCAGGGTGAGCCGCGGCTGGTGCCCGGCACGAACGGCAAGGCGCTGGAGTACGCCCTGGACGGCGAGGACGCGTCCCGGCTGGCGTGGGCGGCGGCGGGGTGGGCGGTGGCGTCCGCCGTCGAGCACGCCGTGGTCGAGGTCAGCGTCGAGGGCAGCACGTGGCAGCGTGAGCGCTCGGGGCGCGGGTGGGTGCCGGCGGACACGGGCGTGCCCGCCGGCAGCGTGCGGGTGCGCGTCGCCTGACGCGCACCCGCGACGGGCTCAGCGGCCGGAGACGTCCAGGTAGTCGCGCGCGCCCTCGCCGACGTACACCTGGCGCGGGCGGCCGATCTTCGTGGCCGGGTCGTTGATCATCTCGCGCCACTGGGCGATCCAGCCGGGCAGGCGCCCCAGGGCGAACAGCACGGTGAACATCTTCGTCGGGAAACCCATCGCCTTGTAGATGAGCCCGGTGTAGAAGTCCACGTTCGGGTACAGCTTGCGCTCGACGAAGTAGTCGTCGGACAGCGCGATCTCCTCCAGGCGCATCGCGATGTCCAGGAGCTCGTCGCGCTTGCCCAGCTGGGACAGGACCTGGTCGGCGGTCTTCTTCACGATGGCCGCGCGCGGGTCGTAGTTCTTGTACACCCGGTGGCCGAAGCCCATCAGGCGCACGCCCTGCTCCTTGTTCTTCACGCGCGACACGAAGGTGTCGACGTCGTCGTCGGAGTCGCGGATGGACTCCAGCATGTCCAGGACCGCGGAGTTCGCACCGCCGTGCAGCGGGCCGGACAGGGCGTGGATGCCCGCCGAGACGGACGCGAAGAGGTTCGCCTGCCCGGAGCCGACGAGGCGGACGGTGGAGGTGGAGCAGTTCTGCTCGTGGTCGGCGTGCAGGACCAGCAGCTGGTCCAGGGCCCGCACCAGCACCGGGTCGATCTCGTAGGACTCGGCGGGGTTGCCGAAGGCCATGCGGGTGAAGTTCTCCACCAGGCCCAGGCGGTTGTCCGGGTACAGCAGCGGCTGGCCCAGGGACTTGCGGTGCGCGTACGCCGCGATGGTCGGCAGCTTCGCCATGAGGCGGATCGTGGACAGCTCCACCTGCTCGACGTCGAACGGGTTCAGGCTGTTGGGGTAGAAGGTCGACAGCGCGCTGACGGCGCTGGACAGCACCGGCATGGGGTGCGCGTCGCGGGGGAAGGCGTCGAAGAACCGCTTGAGGTCCTCGTGCAGCAGGGTGTGGCGCTGGATCCGCTCGGTGAACGCGGTGAGCTGCTCGGCGGTGGGCAGCTCGCCGTAGATCAGCAGGTAGCTGGTCTCGATGAACGACGACTTCTCCGCCAGCTGCTCGATCGGGTACCCGCGGTAGCGCAGGACGCCGGCGTCGCCGTCGATGTAGGTGATGGCCGAGGCGCAGGACGCGGTGTTGGTGAAGCCGGAGTCGAGGGTGACGAGCCCGGTCTCCTTGAGCAGGCTGGAGATGCCGAAGCCGGAGGCGCCCTCGGTGGCCCGCGTCACCGGGAGGTCGAGGTCGCCACCTGCGTGCTTCAGCGTCACGGAGTCCACCATGCGGCTGACCGTACCCGCCCGCGCGCGCCGCCCCCAACACCGGGGGCGGCGCCGCACGGGATGGTCTTCGTCACACCGTCTCCACGCCTCCTGCGCGCCTCGCGCGCACCCGCGCCCCGCTCAGCCGAGACCGGCCAGGCGCTGCGGGACCTGCGCGACGCGCTCGTCGGGAGCGGTGAGCGCCACCCGGACGTGCTGCGCGCCGGCCGGGCCGTAGAAGTCGCCGGGGGCGACCAGCACGCCGCGCCGGGCGAGCAGGTCCACCGTGTCCCGCGAGCCCTCCCCCCGGGTGCTCCACAGGTACAGGCCGGCGCCGGAGGCGTCCACGCGGAACCCGGCGCCCTCCAGCGCCCCGCGCAGCACCTCGCGGCGGGCGCGGTACCGCTCGCGCTGGGCGTCGACGTGGGCGTCGTCGGCCAGGGCCGCGGCCAGCGCGGCCTGCACCGGCCAGGGGACGATCATCCCGGCGTGCTTGCGCACCTCCAGCAGCTCGCGCACCAGGGCGGCGTCCCCGGCGGCGAACGCGGCGCGGTACCCGGCGAGGTTGGACTGCTTGGAGGTGGAGTACACCGCCAGCAGCCCGGTGCTGTCCCCGCCGGTGACGCGCGGGTCCAGCACCGAGGGCACCAGCCCGCCGCGGGAGGCGTCGTGGCGCTCGTCCCAGCCCAGCTCGGCGTAGCACTCGTCGCTGGCGACGACGGCGCCGTGCTCGCGCGCCCAGGCCACCAGGCGCGCCAGCTCGTCCACGTCCAGGACCGCGCCGGTGGGGTTCGACGGGGAGTTCAGCCACAGCAGCCGCACCCGGTGCCCGGCCCGGCGGGCCTGCTCCAGGGCGTCCACGCCCCCGCCGCCCAGGTCCACGGGCACGGGCGTCGCCCCGGCCAGGCGGGCGCCGACGTCGTACGTCGGGTACGCGACCGCCGGGTGGGCCACCGCGTCGCCGGCGCCCAGGCCCAGCAGGAACGGCAGCCAGGCCACCATCTCCTTGGACCCGACGGTGGGCAGCACACCGTCGGGGTCCAGGCCGGGCACGCCGCGGCGGCGGGCGAACCACGCCGCCACCGTCTCGCGCAGCGCCGGGGTGCCCCAGGTGAGCGGGTAGCCGGGGGCGTCGGCGGCCGCCCGCAGCGCCGCGGCCACCACCTCGGGGGTGGGGTCGACCGGGGTGCCGACGGAGAGGTCGACGATGCCGCCGGGGTGGCTCGCGGCCAGCGCCTTGGCGCCGGCCAGCGAGTCCCAGGGGAAGTCCGGCAGCGCCGCGCCGCGCCCGCGGCGCGCGACCGCCGGCGCGCTCAGTGCTCCCCGCCCTGCGGCGGCAGGGCGGCCACCACCGGGTGGTCGGCGTGGATCAGGCCCACCTTCGCCGCACCACCGGGCGAGCCGACGGTCTCGAAGAACTCGACGTTGGCCGCGGTGAACGCCGACCACTGCTCGGGCACGTCGTCCTCGTAGTAGATCGCCTCCACCGGGCACACCGGCTCGCAGGCGCCGCAGTCGACGCACTCGTCGGGCTGGATGTACAGCGAGCGCTCACCCTCGTAGATGCAGTCGACCGGGCACTCCTCGATGCAGGCCTTGTCCTTGAGGTCCACGCAGGGCTGTGCGATGACGTAGGTCACGGGTGTCCTCCTCCTCCGGCGCAACGGTCCGCCGGACGCGTCCTCCTAGTATCGCGGACGCCGGCGGTGCTCGCCGTCGGGGAGCGCGAGGGGGTCCGGTGGACGCGGTCGAGGGCGCGGCGGGGCTGGCGCACGTGCTGCGCGAGCACGAGCTGGTGGTGGGTGCGCGGGTGGTGCTGCGCCACCGCCTGCCCGACGGCTCCGCGAGCGACGCGCTGGGCGAGCTGGTCGCCGCGGACGGCGAGGCGCTGGTGGTGGCCACCCGTCGCGGCGAGGTGCGGGTGCGCCGCGGCGACGTGCTGGCGGGCAAGGCGGTGCCGCCGCCGCCGCGCCGGCGCGGGGCCCCGCACGAGGCGGTGGGCACCGACGAGCTGGAGGCCGTGGCGGCCGAGCACTGGCGCCCCGACGAGCGGGTGGACCTGGGCGGCTGGCGGCTGCGGGCGGCCGGCGGCTTCACCGGCCGGGCGAACTCCGCCCTGGCGGTCGGCTCACCGGGGGTGCCGCTGGGCGAGGCGGTGGCGGCGGTGGAGGACTTCTACGACCGGCGGGGGCTGGTGCCCCGGGTGGCCGTCCCGCACGCCGCGCAGGTCGGCCCGGGCGAGCCCGCCCTCGCGCGCGAGCTGGCCGGGCGCGGCTGGGCCGTGGACACGCCGACCCTGGTGATGACCGCGGCGCTGGCGGCGCTGCCCGCTGCGGCCGGGGTCCCGCTGCCGGCCGGGTGCTCGGTGGCGACCGCACCGGAGCCGGACGCCGCGTGGCTGGGGCGCTACCACCACCGCGGCACGACCGCGGTCCCGCCGGCCGGGCGCCGCGTGCTCCTGTCCGCCGACGCGCAGGTGTTCGTGCGCGTGCTCGACGGCGGTGGGACGGTCGCCGTGGCGCGCGGCTCGGCGAGCCCGGGCTGGGTGGGGCTGGCGGCCGTGGAGGTCGCCCCGTCCCACCGGCGGCGCGGCCTGGCCCGGCGGCTGCTGGCGGAGGTCGCCGACTGGGGCCGGGCGCGCGGCGCGGTCTCGGCGTTCCTGCAGGTGGCGCAGGCGAACACCGGTGCCCGCGCCCTGTACGGGGCCGCCGGCTTCTCGGTGCACCACGCGTACCACTACCGGGTGCGCCCCGGCTCCTGACGCCTCCCCGCGCTCGCGGGCGGCACGGGCCCGTCGGGCACGGGGGGTTCGTCGGGCACGCGCGGCGGCACCCGGTGGGGACCGGCCTCGGCGGGGCGGGGACGGTCCTGGGGGTGCAGGCGCACGGCGACGAGGGCCACGTCGTCCTCGGCGCGCTCGGGCAGCAGGCGCGCCAGGACGCCGTCGCACAGGTCGTCCAGGCTCGTCCCGGCCAGCTCGGTGATCGCCTCGCGCAGCCGCAGCAGGCCCTCGTCGTAGTCCTGCCCGCGCCGCTCCACCAGCCCGTCGGTGTACAGCAGGACCGTCGAGCCGCGGTCCAGCGCGACCTCCTCGTCGATGCGCGGCAGGTGCGGGGCGATGCCCAGCAGGAGGTCGTGCCGCAGGCCCGTCAGGGCGGTCACGGTGCCGTCGGGGGTCAGCAGCATCGGCGGGGGGTGCCCGGCGTTGGACCAGCGCAACCGGGTCACGCCGCGCTCGCGCTCGTCCAGGCTCTGCTCCAGGCGCGCCACCACGGCGGTGGCGGTCATCCCGACGGCCAGGCCCTCCATCGCCGCGTCCAGGCCGGACAGCACTGCTGCGGGGGCCTCGCCGCTGAAGTAGGCGATGCCGCGCAGCAGGGAACGCACCTGGCCCATCGCGGCGGTCGCGTCGATGTCGTGGCCCATGACGTCGCCGATGACCAGGACGGTGGCGCCGTCGCGCTGCAGGAACGCGTCGTACCAGTCGCCGCCGACCTGGGCGGCCCGCGCGGCGGGGCGGTAGCGCACCACGACCTGCAGGTGGTCCGGCTGCACCGGCGCGGTGAGCAGGCTGTGCTGCAGGCCCTCGGCGATGCGCTGCTGCTGGCCGTACAGGCGGGCGTTGTCCAGCGCCAGGCCCGCCCGGTCGGCGACCTCGCTGGCGGTCAGCAGGTCCTGGTCGCTGAAGGCGCCCGCAGCCGCGCCGCGCATCAGGGTCACCAGCCCCACGGTGCGCCCGCGCGCGCGCAGCGGCAGCACCTGCCCGCGCTCCGGGGCCAGCCGCAGCAGCAGGTCGCGCGCCTCCCCGCTGAGCAGGGCCGCGACGGCCTCCGTGGCGCCGGAGCGCACCAGGACGGGGCGGTGGGTGCGCAGCGCCCGGTGCACGAACGAGGAGGGTGAGCTGATCGAGCCCAGCCGGACCTCGCGGTAGCGCTGGACCACCGGGCGCATCGCCTCGTCCGCGTGCCAGGCCCCGATGTCGCGCAGGGCGCCGTGCTCGTCGACGAGGGTGACGAGGCACCAGTCCCCCAGCGCCGGCACCAGGTGCTGGGCGAGGCGGGCGACCGCCTCCTCGGTGTCCAGGGTCGCGCTGAGGTCCGCGCTGACCTGGGCCAGCAGCGCCAGGCGCCCGGCGGTGCGCTCGGCGGCCAGCTGCGCCTGCCGGGCCTCGCGCTGGGCGGCCTCGCTGGTGCGCAGCGCCTCCTGCGCCGCGGCCCGCTCGGCCTCGGCCTGCGCCTGCGCCGCCCGGCGGGCGGTGACGTCCAGGAAGTACACCGAGAGACCGTCCGGGTCCGGCCAGGCGCGCAGCTCGTACCAGCCGTCCAGGGGGGCGGGGTAGTGCGCCTCGAAGCTGACCGGTTCACCGGTCCGCACCGCCCGGCGGTACTCGGTCTCGAAGTCCGCCCCCACCGTGTCGGGGAACAGCTCCCACAGCACCCCGCCCAGCAGCTCCTCGCGCCGGCGGCCCAGCAGCCGCTCGGCCTCGGCGTTGACGTAGGTGAAGCGCCAGTCCCGGTCCAGGGAGTAGAACGCCGCGGACATCGACTCCAGCACCCGCGCGATGCGGGTGTCGTGCTCGTGCTCGCTGGTGGTGTCGTACACCGCCCCGAGCACGCGCACCGCCCGTCCGTCCGCACCGGCGAGGGCCTCGCCGCGGGCCTTGACCCAGCGGGTGCGCCCGTCGCGCAGGACCACCCGGTACTCCGCCTCGTACGCGCCGCACGTCCGTGCCGCCTCGGCGAGCGCCCGGCTCACCCGCGGCAGGTCCTCGGGGTGCACGACCTCGTTGAACGCCTCGATGGTGCCGTCGAAGTCGCTCTCCGCGTACCCGAACAGCTCCAGCACCTGGGCGTCCCAGGTCAGCTCGCCCGTGCGCAGGTCCCAGTCGAAACCGCCGACCCCGCCGGCGGCCACGGCCAGCTGCCAGCGCAGCCGGTCGCTCTCGTACTGCAGCGCCAGCGCCGACAGCTCCAGCTCGGCGACCGCGGCGACGGCCAGTTCCGTGAGCACCTCCACGTCGCCGGGTGCCCACTGCCGCGGCAGGGGGTCGAAGACGCACAGCGCGCCGACGACGTGGCCGTCGTGGCCGACCAGCGGCACGCCGAGGTAGGCGCCCACCGCGCCGCTGGTCACGGGCGGCAGCGCGGCGACCCGCGCGTCGGCGGCGGCGTCGACCACGACCAGCGGCTCCGCACCGGCGGCCGTCACCGTGCACAGCGACTCCACCAGCGGGCCGGTGCTCCCCAGCAGGGCGGGGTCCTGCCCCGCCAGTGCGCTGACGGTCTGCACGTCGGTCAGCAGCGAGACCTGCGAGGCCGGCGCCGACAGCAACCGCGCCGCCAGCTCGGCCAGCCGCTGCAGCGCCGGGTTCGCCGGTGCGCTCACGAGCCGTCGAGCGGCCTGGACCCTCTCGTCGGCCGGAGCACCGGTCCACGGGGCGTCCTCGCCGCCCGGCACGGCTGCTGCGACCACTGCACGCCCTCGACTCCAGCGCTGCACCACGTGCAGCTGCACCGACAGGTGTGGCGGTGCGCCGGCATGAGCGCCACCACCCGCGCCGACCTTACGGCAGCGCCTGCGCGGCCCGCGCTTGCCGCCACCCCGCCGAGGCCGCACAGTGGACGTGCCGAGCCACCGGCTCCACGCAGGATCCGCAGTACCAGTGAGCGACCACCCCGGTGGTCGAGCGGGAAGAGGATCGATGGACCAGCTCGTCCTGGCCCCCCAGCTCTCAGCGGTGTGCACCGCCCGGCACTGGGTCAGCGACGTGGTCGCCCGCTGCTGCGCGACCTCGGGACCGCACGTCGACGGGGACGTCGTGGAACTGCTGACCTCCGAGGTGGTCGCCAACGCGGTGCGCCACGGCCAGGGCCCGGTCACCGTCGAGGTGGCGTGCGCCGAGGAGCAGGTGCGCGTCGCCGTCAGCGATGCCGGTCCCGACGTCCCCGTGGTCCACCGCGTGGGGCCGGAGTCCACCGGCGGGCGCGGCATGGCCCTGACCGACCTCCTCGCCACGCGGTGGGGCGTGGAGCCCGCGCAGCCCCCGGCGAGGGGCAAGACGGTCTGGTTCCAGCTGGCCGGAGGCGCGTGAGCGCACGGCGTCGAACCGGGCCCGGACGGTCCTCGCCCGGACCTGCCGCTGCTGCGCCCGGCCCCGGGGCCGTCCGCCGGGCGCGGGTGCGTCCCGAGCACCGCGATCGGACAGGCACCCGCGGGGCTCAGCCGGCCGGTGTCAGCGGGCCCACTGAGCGGTCAGCTCCTCAGCGGGTTGGGGGCGCCCGCAGTGGAAGCCCTGCAGGTAGTGGCAGCCGGCTCGGGCGGCCTGGTGGGCCTGGGTGTCGCTCTCCACGCCCTCGGCGATCACCCGCAGGTCCAGGCTGTCGGCGACGGTGACCACGGCCTCGACGAGGGCTCTGCGGCGCGGGTCGTGACCGATGCCGGTGATCAGGGAGCGGTCGATCTTGGCCATGCGCACCGGCAGCTCGACCAGGCGTGAGAGCGAGGAGTAGCCGGTGCCGAAGTCGTCCACGGACAGCGGGTGCCCGCGGCGCTGCTGCTCGTGCAGGCTGGGCAGCACCTGCGGGTCGATGAAGGCGCTCTCCAGCAGCTCCAGGCCCAGGTGCTGCGGTCGCAGGCCGTGCCGGTCCAGCGCCGTGGCCAAGGTCGTGGTCAACCCCGGGTCGGCCAGCTCGCGGGCGCTGAGGTTGACGTAGGCGCTCTGCGGGGCGCGCGGGCCCAGCTGACGCAGCCACTGACCCATCTGCGCGCACGTCTGGTCGACGACCCACTGCCCGATCCCCACGATCAAGCCGTTGCCGATGGCCAGGTCGACGAAGTCCACAGCGGAGAGCAGGCCGTGCTGCGGGTGCTGCCAGCGCAGCAGGGCCTCCACCGCGTGCACGGCACCGGCCGGGTCGGCGATGGGCTGGTAGTGCACCCGCAGCTGCCCGTAGGGCAGGGCCCTGGCCAGCTGGCGCTCCAGCTGACGGGTGGAGCGGTGCGAGTGCACCGCCGCCTCGAACAGCGCCTGCTCCGGCAGGGCGCCACCCGCAGCGCTCACCGCGGTGCCGGCGGCGACGCTGAGGTCGATGACCTGCTCGCTGTTCTGGTCGTGGTGGTGCTGCGCCTTGACGCGGTACATCGCGGCGTCGGCGTCGGCCAGCAGGTCGTCGACGCTGGGGTGATCACCGCTGAAGGCCACCCCGATGCTGGCCGAGACGACCAGGTCCACCTCGGCGATGCGGATCGGCTGGGCCAGGATGCGGCGCAGGCGGGCGAAGACGGCCTGCACGTGCTCACCCACCTCGGCGGCGTCCGCCTGGGGCAGGTCCTCGCACACCAGGACGAACTCGTCGCCGGCCAGGCGCGCCAGCGTGTCCTCATCGCGCAGCATGGCGCTCATGCGCGCGGCCACCACGGCCAGCACGGTGTCACCGGCGGCGTGCCCGAGGGTGTCGTTGACGGCCTTGAAGCGGTCGAGGTCGATGAAGAAGACCGCGACCGTGCGCTGGTGGCGCCGGGCGGCGTGCAGGGCGTGCTCGAGGCGGTCGAAGAGCAGCACCCGGTTCGGCAGCCCGGTCAGCGCGTCGTGGGTGCTGCGGTGGGCCAGCTCCGCCTGGGCGCGGCGGGCCTGGTCGCGATCGGCCGCCATCGTCAGGTACGAGGCCGCCACGCGCGCCAGCAGCCGCGCCCCCACCAGCTCCGCCACCTGCCAGGTACCGGCCCGGCACCGGTACAGGTCCAGCGCCCCCCACACCCGACCGCGGCTGATCAGCGGAACCGCCACCACCGAGGCGAAGCCGGCCTGCAGCGCCTGCTGCACGAACTGCGGCCACGCCGTCTGCACCGGATCGCGCAGGTCGTCGACGACCACGTCGACCTCGAAGGCCAGCGCGTCCTGGCACGGGCCCTCCTGCATCAGCTGCTGCAGGCGCTCGAGCGCGTCGACCTCGGGGCGGCTGGCGTGCACGAAGCGCAGCGGCCCCTCCGTCTTGATCATCACGCCGATGCCGTCGGCGCGCAGGTGCTCCAGCGCGATGCGGAGCAGGTGCGTGAGCAGCTCCTCGGGGCTGACGTCCTCGCTGGCGGCGCCGGCGAGGTCGGCCATGGCGCTGAGCAGCGCGTCGGAGGCCGCTGCCGTCTCGCGGGCCGCTGCCGCCTCGGGGGTCACCGTGCTCCGCGCGCGGCCGGCGGCGAGCTGGGGTCCCTCTGTTCCATCGCCCCTCTTCGTCCTCGAAGAACCGAGCCGCCGTGCGAGCGAGCCCGGCACTGCTCCCGGTGACACACCGTGTCGCCGGGAAACTACTGCACCGCACGCTCCCCGGCACGCTCGCACGACACGCCCGTGAGCGTGCCCGGCCCGCCCGCGCTCCCTCCCCCCGGAGGGCGCGTGGGCGGGCCCGGCCGCGGTCCCCCGCGCGTCCGCGCCTCCCCTCCGGGCGCGGTGGCGCGGGTCAGCCCCGGGTCGCGCCCGGGGACGTGGGCAGCGCGGCGCCGTCGCGCAGGTCGAGCACGCGCGGCGCGCTCGCGGCCAGCGGGCCGCTGCCGTGCGCGGCGTGCGCCGCTTCGAGGACGTCGGTGATCTCGCGGCCGATCAGCTCCTGCCGCTCCAGCAGGGCGTCGCGCAGCGCGGCCACGAGGTGGCGGTGACGGCCGAGCAGCTCGCGCACGGCGTCGCGCTGCTCGGTGAGCAGCGCCTCCACCATCCGCCGGCCCTCGGCGTCGCCCAGGACGCGGGAGACGAGGTTGCCGTCGGCCAGGGCACCGTTCTGCACGGCCGTGAAGGACACCAGGGTCCCGGCCATGCCGGCCGCGCCGACCATCTGCGCGGCCGTGGCGGTGGCCGCCTGCAGATCGCCGGCGGGGCCGGTGGACACGTCGCCGAAGAACAGCTCCTCGGCGACCTGACCGCCGAACGCGATCCGCACCATGGCGGCCAGCTCGGCGCGCGAGCGGGTGTAGACGTCCTCGGCGTCGCCGTGGGCGAGCAGCCCCAGGGCGTCGGCGCGCTTGACGATGGTGAGGATCTCCAGGCGCCGCTGCGGCGCCACGAGCCAGGCCACGGTCGCGTGCCCGGCCTCGTGGGTGGCGATGAGCCGCTCCTCGTGCTCGGTGTAGCCGACGGGCTGGCCCAGGCCCACCTCGGTGACCAGGCGGGCGTGCTCGACGTCGGCCCACGACATGCCGTGCGCGTCGCGGCGCACCGCGTTGACCAGGGCCTCGTCGAGGAGGTTCTCGATCATCACGGGGCTGTACCCGTTGGTGATGCCGGCCAGGGCGTCGCGGCGCTCGTCCTCGTCCAGCTGCGGCTCGTGGGCCTTGGTCGCCAGGAAGTGGTCCACCAGCTCGCGCCGGCCGGCCTTGTCGGGCAGCCCGAAGGTCAGCCGCCGGTCGAAGCGGCCGGGGCGCAGCAGGGCCGGGTCGAGGGCGTCGGCGCGGTTGGTGGCGGCGATGACGAGGACCTCGGCGGGCTCGCTGCGCGGGCGGGACAGGCGCCGGGAGGCGGGCAGGAAGCGGTTGACGGCGTCCACGGCCCAGCCCTGCAGGCGCTCACCGGCGGTGGGCTCGTCGAAGGACTGCATCTGCACGAGCAGCTCGTTGACGACGCCGCTGGCGCCCTCGCTGCTGGCGAGGCGTTCGACGCGCACGGGCGCCCCGGCGCCGGGCGCACCCATCGCCAGCCCGGTCAGGCCGCCGCAGCCGAGCACGCCGGTGGCGGCGGCCGGGGTGAGGGGGGTGGCGGCGGCCATGCCGCCGCGGGCGGCGGCGATGGCGTCGATCTCCTCGATGAAGGCGATGGCGCCGCCCTCGGCGCGGGCGGCCTTGCGCAGCGCCCGGAAGTACGAGCGCACCTTCCGCGCGGTGGCGCCGTACCACATGGACTGGAAGGAGGTGGCCGAGACGAAGAGGAACGGCACCCCCGCCTCGTGGGCCATGGCCTTGGCCATGTGGGTCTTGCCGGTGCCGGGCGCGCCCTCGAAGAGCAGGCCGCGGCGCGGCCGGCCGCCCATGTCGCGGCGGAAGCTGCGCGCGGACAGGAACAGGTCGAGGCTGCGCTCGACGTCCTCCTTGACGGGGGCCAGGCCCTTGACGTCGTCGAGGGTGACGTCGATCTGCTCGGGCCGGTACACGACGTGCGGCGAGCGCCCGGCGACGAGGGTCTGCCCCAGCAGCACCGCGATGAGCACCGCGAAGAAGAGCCCGGACATCAGGTAGAGCGGGTCGATCGAGGGCAGGGTCGGCAGCAGGGACCTGCCGGTGGCCAGCCTCGCGGCCCCGGCGGCCACCACGACGGCCACGGCCGCGGCCAGCGCGGCGGCGCGCCGGCGCCGGCGGCGCTCGCGCAGCCGGCCCACGTCCCCGGCGTCGCGGCCGGCCCGCCGGGCGGTGGCGCCCCGGTTCGTCCCGGACTGCCCGCGCGGTGTCCCCACCAGGTCGGCCACGGCCGCTCCTCTCCTCGGGCGGCCCGGACGGCGTACCGGGCCAGGGCTCCACCCAACCCCCGCACCGGCCGGCGCGCGCACCGCGGTGACCGGTTCGGAGGATCGGGTTCACCCGACCGGCGCAACGGAGCGTGAGGGTGCGACCACCCGGGATCGGCCCGGTGCGGCGCTCAGGAGGTGGCGACGCCGGCGAAGAGGTCGGTCTCGCGACCGTGCTCGTCGAAGGGGCCGGCGGCCACGCCGTGCACGAGGCGGAAGTGCTCGCGGGGCCCCAGGGCCTGCGGCACCCCGTTGGACAGGCGCATCGCGGGCACCTCGGCGTCCAGGTCGAGGGTGACCTGGGTGGCGTGGGCGCGCAGCGCGGCGATCTTCGCGGGCAGCTGCTCCACGCCGTCGACGACGGTGCTCACCTGCGCGTCCGGCACGGCGACGGAGGGCAGCGGGCCCTCGGGGTCGGCGGCACCGGGTGCGCCCGTCCGGGCCAGGCGGCGCAGCGCGTCGCGCGCCTCGCTCTCCGGCTGGACGATCTCGTACACCTTCGCCACCTGCCACGGCACGACGGGGGCGGGGTCGCCGTCGCGGCCCTCACCGGCGGCCAGGACCAGCGCCCGCGCGGTGGCCTCGGCGACGCGCACGTGGTCGGGGTGCCCGTAGCCGCCGCCGGGCTCGTAGGTGACGACGACCTGGGGGCGCACCTCGCGCAGCACCTCGGCGATGCGCTCGGCGACCTCCTCGGGGTCGGCGGCGGTCAGAGCGCGCGGGTCGACGTCCTCGCCGGAGGCCGCGCGCCCCGGCGCGGCCCAGACCATCCCGGAGTCGCGGTAGCCGCTGCCGTCGGGGCGGGTGAGGAACCGGTGGTCCTCCACCCCGAGGGCCTCCATGGCCGTGGCGAGCTCCCCGGTGCGGTGCTCGGCGAGCTCGTCGGGCGTCAGGTGGGCCAGCTCCGGCGGGATGACCTCGCCGAGCTCGCCGCGGGTGGCGGTCAGCAGCACGACCTGCGCGCCGGAGTCGGCGTAGCGGGCCATGGTCAGGCCGGTGCCGATGGACTCGTCGTCCGGGTGGGCGTGCACGAGCAGCAGCCGGTGCGGCTGGTCCAGGGCCTCCATCGACGTCAGCTCGGCGGGGTCCAGCTCGCGCGCGGCGTCGTCGACGAGGTCGGCGGCGATCTCCAGCGGGTCGCGCCCCGCGGTGGTGGCCTCGGCGGCGCCCTCGGGGGTGTCGTCGGGTTCCGCGGGGGGTTCGGGGATCGTCGTCATGACCCAACCCTGTGCCGCGACGGCGCCCGGTGCAAGGCGCATGATCGCGGCACGGGCGGTGGGGTGCCCACCGGGAACGCCGCGGGGCGGTGATCCGTCGTCCGGACCACCGCCCCGCGGCGCGCGCGGTGCATCAGCTCTTCTTGGCCTTCGAGGCCGTCTTGGCGCGCGCGGAGGCCTCCAGGACGACCTTGCGGATGCGCACGGCCTCCGGCGTCACCTCGACGCACTCGTCCTCGCGGCAGAACTCCAGCGACTGCTCCAGGGACAGGTGCCGCGGCGGGATGAGGCGCTCGAACTCGTCGGAGGTCGAGGAGCGCATGTTGGTGAGCTTCTTCTCCTTGGTGATGTTGACGTCCATGTCGTCGGCGCGGGAGTTCTCCCCGACGATCATGCCCTCGTACACCTCGGAGGTGGGCTCGATGAACATCTGCCCGCGCTCCTGCAGGTTCGTCATCGCGAACGCGGTGGCGGCACCGGCGCGGTCGGCGACCAGGGAGCCCGACTGGCGGGTGCGGATGTCCCCGGCCCAGTGGTCGTACTTCGCGAAGAGCGCGTGCGCGATGCCGGTGCCGCGGGTGTCGGTGAGGAACTCGGTGCGGAAGCCGATGAGCCCGCGGGAGGGGACGTAGAACTCCATGCGCACCCAGCCGGTGCCGTGGTTGGTCATCGTCTCCATGCGGCCCTTGCGGGCGGCGAGCAGCTGGGTGACCGCACCCAGGTACTCCTCGGGGCAGTCGATCGTCAGGTTCTCGAAGGGCTCGAGGGTCTTGCCGTTCTCGTCCTTGCGCAGGACGACCTGCGGCTTGCCGACGGTCAGCTCGTAGCCCTCGCGGCGCATCTGCTCGACGAGGATGGCCAGGGCCAGCTCACCGCGGCCCTGCACCTCCCACGCGTCGGGGCGCTCGGTCGGCAGGACGCGGATCGAGACGTTGCCGACCAGCTCCTTCTCGAGGCGGTCCTTGACCAGGCGCGCGGTGACCTTGGCGCCCTTGACGCGACCGGCCATGGGCGAGGTGTTGATGCCGATGACCATGGAGATGGCGGGCTCGTCCACCGTGATGAGCGGCAGCGGGCGCGGGTCCTCGGGGTCGGCGAGGGTCTCGCCGATGGTGATCCCCTCGATGCCGGCGACGGCGACGATGTCCCCGGGACCGGCCTTCTCGCCGGGCACGCGGGTGACGGCCTCGGTGACGAGCAGCTCGGTGACCTTGACGCGCTCGATGGTGCCGTCGTGCCTGCACCAGGCGACCTGCTGGCCCTTGACCAGCTCGCCGGAGAAGATCCGCAGCAGCGCCAGGCGCCCCAGGAACGGTGAGGCGTCGAGGTTGGTGACGTGCGCCTGCAGCGGGGTCTCGGGGTCGTAGACCGGCGCCGGGATGGTGTCGATGATCGTCTGGAAGAGCGGGACGAGGTCCTCGGAGTCGGGCAGGCCGCCGTTCTCCGGCTGGTTCAGCGAGGCGCGGCCGTTCTTCGCCGAGGCGTAGACGACGGGGACCTCGAGCAGCTTGTCGGCGTCGATGCCCTCGACGTCGGCGGCGAGGTCGAGCAGCAGGTCGTACGTCTCCTCCACGACGGCGGCGATGCGCGCGTCGGGGCGGTCGACCTTGTTGACGAGGATGACGACGGGCATCCCCGCGGCGAGCGCCTTGCGCAGCACGAAGCGGGTCTGCGGGAGCGGGCCCTCGGAGGCGTCGACGAGCAGCACGACGCCGTCGACCATGGACAGGCCGCGCTCGACCTCCCCGCCGAAGTCGGCGTGGCCGGGGGTGTCGATGATGTTGATGGTCATGCCGCCCTCGGGGGCACCCGGGCCGGCGTACCGGACCGAGGTGTTCTTCGCGAGGATGGTGATGCCCTTCTCGCGCTCGAGGTCGCCGGAGTCCATGACGCGGTCGGCGACGTCGGCGTTGGCCCGGAACGCGCCGGACTGCCAGAGCATCGCGTCCACGAGCGTCGTCTTGCCGTGGTCGACGTGGGCGACGATCGCGACGTTGCGCAGGTCGTCGCGGGTGCTCAGGGGCATGGTTGCTGCTCGATCCGGTGCAGAGGGGTGCGGACGCCCCAGTGTAGCCGCCGAGGTCGGCCCACCGGTCCGCCACGATTTCCTTTGCACCTTGCAACAACGCCCTGACCTGCGGCGACGATGATCGGGTAGGGCGTTTGAACCACTGCTCAATGGGTAGGAAGAGCTGTCTCGTGCCACCCTGTGGGCCATGTCCGCACCACCTGACCACCGATCGTCCACCTCCGGAGCGACCGCCGAGCAGCCCTCCGAGGGCCACAGCCGGTACCCGGTCGACAAGGTCGTGTTCGGCGTCAGCGCCGTCGCGGTCCTGGTCTTCCTCGGCCTCGCCCTGGCCTTCCCCGACGGCTTCGCCACCGTCTCCGGCGAGGTGCTGGCCTGGCTGACCACGAACTTCGGCTGGGCCTTCGTGCTCGGCGCCACCGGCTTCGTGGCCTTCGCCGCCTGGCTCATGCTCTCCAAGCACGGCAGGACCCGCCTCGGCCGCGACGACGACCGCCCGGAGTTCTCCACCGCCTCGTGGTTCGCCATGATGTTCAGCGCCGGCATGGGCATCGGCCTGCTGTTCTACGGCGTCAGCGAGCCGATCTCGCACACCCTCGCCCCGCCCGAGGCCGGCATCGAGCCCGGCACCCTGGACGCCGAGCGCTACGCGATGATCTACGCGATGTTCCACTGGGCGCTGCACCCGTGGTCCATCTACGCCGTCGTGGGGCTCGCGCTGGCCTACGCCTGGTACCGCAAGGGCCGCACCGGCGGTTTCTCCGCCCCCTTCGCGCCGCTGCTGCGCGGGCGCACCGGCCCGGCGAAGGTCATCGACGTCCTGGCCATCTTCGCCACCCTCTTCGGCACGGCCACCTCGCTCGGTCTCGGCGCGGCGCAGATCAACGGCGGCCTGGACCAGGTGTTCGGCGTGGAGATCAGCACCTCGGCCCAGGTGTGGATCGTCGTGATCCTCACCGCCTGCTTCGTGCTGTCCGCCTTCAGCGGCATCGAGCGCGGCATCAAGTGGCTCTCGAACACCAACATGGTCCTCTCGGTCCTGCTGCTGCTGTTCCTCTTCGTCGTCGGGCCGACGGTCTTCATCCTGAACCTGGCCCCCTCCACGGCGGGCAACTACCTCTCCCAGCTGCCGCGGATCTCCTTCCGCACCGGCGCCTACGGCGGCGACGAGTGGCTGTCCGGCTGGACGATCTTCTACTGGGCCTGGTGGATGTCCTGGGCGCCCTTCGTCGGCACCTTCCTGGCCCGCATCTCCCGGGGCCGCACCATCCGCGAGTTCGTGCTCGGCGTGGTCGCCGCCCCCAGCGTGATCGCGCTGGTCTGGTTCTCCGTCCTGGGCGGGACCGCGCTGCACGCGCAGTTCCAGGGGGGCACCGACATCAGCGGACTGGCGCAGGAGAGCCAGTTCTTCACCGTGCTGGACTCCCTGCCGCTGGGCGCCGTCAGCTCGATCGTCGTCGTGCTGATGATCGTCATCTACTTCGTCACGAGCGCGGACTCGGCGAGCATCGTCATGGGCTCGCTCAGCTCGAACGGCGCCGGCGAGCCGAACCGCTGGGTGACGGTCGCGTGGGCACTGCTCACCGGCGCCACGGCCGCCATCCTGCTGGGTGTCGGCGGCTCGACCGGTGGCGGCATCCAGGCGCTGAAGAACGTCGCGATCATCGTGGCGGCGCCCTTCCTGATCGTGATGATCGGCCTGTGCGTGGCCCTGGCGAAGGACCTGCGCGCCGACCAGCGCGAGCGGGTCGCCGACGCCGCCCGCGCGGACACCGCGGGCGCGACCGTGGTGGAGGACGCCGGGCGCCGCTGACCCGCGCCCTACCCCGCCGTCGCGGCCAGCCGCTGCACGAGGGGCACGTCGCCCGGCAACCAGTCGACCGACGACCACTGCCCCGGCGGCAGCCAGCGCAGCTCGTCGTGGTCCTGCAACGGGGCAGGAGCACCGAGCGCCACGCGGGCCCACCACACCCGCATGACGAGGTCCCCGCCGAGCGGCCACGCGCCGCCGGCGGGGCCCGGGACCTCCGCGCCCAGCACGGCGCCCACCCCCAGCTCCTCGTGCAGCTCGCGGTGCAGCGCGGCCTCGGGCTCCTCGCCCGGTTCCACCTTGCCGCCGGGCAGCTCCCAGCGGCCGGCCAGCGCCGGCGGAGCGCTGCGCCGGGCGGCCAGCAGCACCCGCGGGGCGGCGAGGTCGTCCACCAGCGCCGCGGCGACGACGAGCCTCACGCGGCGTCCTGCTCGGGGAACGGCAGCGGCTCGGCACCCCGCTCGGCCAGCAGGTCCTCCAGGACCTGCGTCTCGCTGCTCTGGCTGGCCAGGATCGCCTCGGCCAGCTCGCGCAGCTGATCGTCCCCGACGAGCTCGGCGCCGGCCTCGGCCATCTGCAGGCCACCGGCGTGGTGGCGCAGCATCAGCTGCAGGAAGAGGACCTCGAACTCCTCGCCGCTCAGCTGCGACAGCCGGGCCACCTCCTCCGCGCTGGCCATGCCGGGCATGGCCGCGTCCCCCTCCGCGTCGACCTCCTCGTCCCCCTGCCGCCCGTGCGCGGCGTGCTCCTCGGTGCCCGCCATCCAGGCCATCGCCGGAGCGGAGCCGCTCAGCGGGTGACCCCACTCGATCAGCAGCGCCTGCATGCGGCCCAGCTGGTTGCCCTGGGTGGAGGCGATGTCGACGGCCAGCTGGCGCACCTCGGCGGAGGGCGCCTCCTGGATCGCCTCGTAGGCCATCGCGATCGCCTGCTGGTGGTGGGTGCCCATGTCGCGCGCGAAGCCCACGTCGGCGGACTGCTCGCCGGGGGCGTCCGGCAGGGCCCGGCCGGCGAGGACGCCGACGACCAGGGCCACCAGCACGACGGCGACCAGGGCGAGGACCCGGCCGGCGCCGGAGCGGGGGCTCACGCGCTCAACCCGTGGGGGTGCCCACGCCGTTGCTGCACAGCGCACCGGGCTCGGGCGTCTGCGCGCCCTGGACGTACTCGGACAGGAACGCCCCGATGCGCGGGTCGTCGGCGCGCTCGACCGTCAGCTGGTGGTTCCAGGCGGACAGCACGATCGGCGAGGGCAGGCCCTCGTAGGGCGAGAGCAGGGTGTAGTCCCGCCCCTGCACGGTCTCGGTCAGCTCCTGCACCTGCTCGGCGGGCAGGTCCGGGGCGTAGGTGATCCACACGGCGCCGTGCTCCAGGCTGTGCACGGCGTTCTCGTTCGCCACCGGTGCGTCGTAGATCCCGCAGTTCAGCCAGACGGGGGCGTGCTCACCCCCCACGGGCGGGGCCTCGGCGTACTGCACGGCCTCCTGGGTGTGCTGGCCACCGGTGTACTCGAAGGCCTGCACGGCCTCCAGGGACGGCGGGTCCGGCTGGGCCACGATCACAGCGGCGATCCCGGCCCCGGCCCCGAGCACCAGCACGGTGGGCACCGCGATCAGCGCGACCTTGCGCCGCCGGGCGCGGGCCCGCTCGGCCCGCTGCATGGCGGCCACCCGCGCCGCCCGGTCCCCGCCGGCCGGCCCGGTGCGCTCGTCCTGCGTGTCGCCCATCGACTCCCTCTCCCCGTGGGCGCCCGTGCGGCGCACCCTCCCAGGGTGCAACGCGGCAGCGGGCGCGCGGGTTCGGCCCCCCGGCGGCGCGCCGACGTGATCCGCGACACGCGGCACCGGCCGGGAGGGCGCTCAGCCGTGGCGGGTGGTGCGCGCCCCGGCCCGGACGCGCCTGCCGTGCTCCGGGCGGGCGGAGGCGGGCACGCGGTGACGGGGGTCGGTGCGCCAGTACACGACGGCGGCGGCGACGGCGACGGCCAGCACGGTCAGTGCGACGACGAACTGCATCCGGACACCGTAGTCCCGGGGCCGCACGGCGTCACCAGCACGCGCGGAGCGCTGCGGGCCGGACCGGGTCGCCGGGGGCCCTAGCCTCCTGCCGTGACCAGCACGCACCCCGGTGAACCCGCCCTGCACGTCTCCGACGTCGACGCCCGCCTGAACCGCCTGCGGGCGGGCGTGCTGGGCGCCAACGACGGCGTGGTCTCCGTGGCCGGCGTGGTGCTCGGCGTGGTGGCGGCCACCGAGCACGCCGGTGCCCTGGCCGCCGCGGGCGTGGCCGCCCTGGTGGCCGGGGCGCTGTCCATGGGCACCGGCGAGTACGTCTCGGTGAGCACCCAGTCCGACACCCAGCGGGCGCTGCTGGCGAAGGAGCGCCGGGAGCTGGCCGAGATGCCGGAGGAGGAACTGGCGGAGCTGGCGGCGATCTACGAGGCCAAGGGCCTCTCGCCTCAGCTGGCGCGGCGGGTGGCCGTCGAGCTGACCGAGCACGACGCGCTCGCCGCGCACGCCGAGGCCGAGCTCGGGCTGGACCCCGAGGAGTTCACCAGCCCCTGGCAGGCCGCGGCCACCTCGACGGCCGCGTTCACCCTCGGCGGCCTGCTGCCGCTGCTGGCGGTGCTGCTGCCGCCGCAACCGGCCCGGGTGGCCGTGTGCGCGGCCGCGGTGGTCCTGGCGCTGCTGGTCACCGGAGCGGTCAGCGCCCGCCTCGGCGGGGCACCGGTGCCGCGCGCGGTGGCGCGCAACGTGGGCGGCGGCCTGCTGGCGATGGCGGTCACCTACGGCATCGGGCACCTGGTGGGCGTGGCCCTGTGACGGGCGGCAGCCCCCCGCGGCGGCCGCTGCCGGCCACCGCGGGGCGCGCCGCTCAGGCCCCCAGCTGGATGTTCCCGCCGGGGATGGCCTCCAGCAGCGCCCTCGTGTACGCCTGCTCCGGGGCGTCGAACACCTCGTCGGTGGTGGTCGCCTCCACGAGGCGGCCCTTCTCCATGACCACCACGTCGTCGGCGATCTGGCGCACCACGGCGAGGTCGTGGGTGATGAACAGGTAGGTCAGGCCCAGCTCGGCCTGCAGGTCGTTGAGCAGGGCGAGGATCTGCCCCTGCACGAGCACGTCGAGGGCGCTGACCGCCTCGTCGCAGACCACGACCTCCGGGTTCAGGGCCAGGGCGCGGGCGATGGCGACGCGCTGGCGCTGCCCGCCGGAGAGCTCGTTGGGGTAGCGGCGCAGCGCGGCGGCCGGCAGCGAGACCTTGTCCAGCAGGTCGCGCACCCGCGCCTCGCGCGACTTCGCGTCGCCCACGCCGTGCACCCGCAGCGGCTCCTCCACCGTGCGGAAGATGCTCCAGCTGGGGTCCAGCGACCCGTAGGGGTTCTGGAAGATCGGCTGCACCCGCCGGCGGAACCGGAAGAGCTCCTTGCGGTCCAGCTCGGTGAGGTCCACGCCGTCGAACAGGACGGAGCCGCTGGTGGGCGGCAGCAGGCTCAGCACCATCTGCGCCACGGTGGACTTGCCCGAGCCGGACTCGCCGACCACCGCCGTCGTCGTGCCGCGGCGCACCGCGAAGCTGACGTCGTCGACCGCGCGCAGCGTCTCCCCGCGCAACCCCGAGCCGCGCAGGCTGAACTCCTTGACGAGGTTGCGGACCTCGATGACGTTCGGCGTGACGGCGTCGGCGCCCACCGCGCGGGTTCCCGCCGACGCGTGCGCGCCCCCGGCGGCGCGCTCGTGCGCCTCCAGCGCGTGCTCGCGGGCGTGCTCGACGACCTCGGCGCGGTGCGCGGACTCCAGGCGCCGGGAGGCCAGCGAGGGCGCGGCCTCCACCAGGCGCCGGGTGTACGGGTGCTGCGGGCGCTGCAGGATCTCCAGCGCCGGGCCGGACTCCACCACGCGCCCCTTGTACATGACCACCAGGTGCTCGGCGCGCTCGGCGGCCAGGCCGAGGTCGTGCGTGATGAGGAGCACGGCGGTGCCCAGCTCGGCGGTCAGGGTGTCCAGGTGGTCCAGGATCTGCCGCTGGACGGTCACGTCCAGGGCGGAGGTCGGCTCGTCGGCGATGAGCAGGCGCGGGCGCGAGGCCAGGCCGATGGCGATGAGGGCGCGCTGGCGCATGCCGCCGGAGAACTCGTGCGGGTACTGCTTGGTGCGCCGGGCGGCGTCGCTCAGGCCGGCCTCCTCCAGCAGCTCCACCGCGCGCTGCTTCGCCGCCGCGCCCTTGGCCAGGCCGTTGGCGGCCAGCGCCTCGCGGATCTGGAAGCCGATCGACCACACCGGGTTCAGGTTGGACATGGGGTCCTGCGGCACCAGGCCGATGTGCCGGCCTCGCAGCTGCACGAACTCCTTCTTCGAGGCGTGGGCGATGTCCTTGCCGTCGAAGAGGACCTGCCCCCCCACCACCCGGCCGTTGCCGGGCAGCAGGCCGATGACGGCCTGCGCGGAGGTGGACTTGCCGGAACCGGACTCCCCGACGACCGCCACGGTCTGCCCGGGGTAGACGCTGAAGCTGGCGTCGCGCACGGCGTGGACGGTGCCGCCGCCGGAGGTGAAGTCCACCTGCAGGTCGCGCACCTGCAGCAGCGGCGTGCCGCGGTCCACGGGTCCGGAGGTGGTGCTGAGCTCGGTCACCGGGTGCGGCCCTTCGGGTCGAGGGCGTCGCGCAGGGCGTCGCCGAGCATGAGGAACGACAGGACGGTCACCGACAGGGCGATCGACGGCCACAGCAGGATCCACGGGTCGGTGCGCACCGAGGGCACGGCGTTGCTGATGTCGCCGCCCCAGGAGACGACGCTGCTGGGCAGGCCGATGCCGAGGAACGACAGCGTGGCCTCGGCGGCGATGAAGGTGCCCAGCGAGATCGTCGCCACGACGATGACCGGGCCCAGCGCGTTGGGCAGCACGTGTCGCAGCAGCGTCGCGAAGCGCCCCAGCCCCAGGGACTTCGCCGCGGTGACGAACTCGTTGCCGCGCACCTGCAGCACGGAGCTGCGCATGATGCGCGCCACCTGCGGCCATCCGAACAGCGACAGCGTCAGCGCGACCGTCCACACGTTGCGGCCCTGCAGCGCCTGCAGCATGACGATGGCGCCGAGGATCAGCGGCAGCGCGAAGAACATGTCCACCACCCGCGAGAGCAGGGCGTCCAGCCAACCGCCGAAGAACCCGGCCAGCGCCCCGACCGTCCCGCCGACCACGACGACGATCGCGGTCGTGAGCAGGCCGACGCTGATCGAGGCGCGGGCACCGTGCACCAGGCGGGCGTAGACGTCGGTGCCCAGGCGGGTGAACCCGAGCGGGTGCCCCTGCGAGCCGCCCTCCAGCGCGCGGGCCAGCTCCTGGTAGCGCGGGTTCACCGAGGTGAACAGCGAGGGGAACAGCGCCACCACGACCAGCAGCAGGATGATCAGCGAGGGGATGATGAAGAGCGGCCGGCGGCGCAGCTGCTTCCAGGCGTCGCCCCACAGGCTCGCCGAGGGCGCGGACTCGTCGACGGCGTCGACGGCGGCCAGCGGCGTCTCCTCCAGGGGGGCGACGTAGTGCTCCTGCCCGGCGCGCGCGGTGGTCTCAGACATAGCGGATCCTCGGGTCCAGGACGGCGTAGAGCAGGTCCACGACGAGGTTGGCGAGAAGGTAGACGAGCACCAGGACCGTGACGACGGAGACCACGGTGGGTCCCTCGCTGCGGATGACGGCCTGGTACAGCAGCCGGCCGACGCCCGGCACGTTGAAGATGCCCTCGGTGACCAGGGCCCCGCCCATCAGCGCGCCGAGGTCGGCGCCCAGGAAGGTCACGACCGGGATGAGCGAGTTGCGCAGCACGTGCACGGTGACCACGCGCGGCCGCCCCAGGCCCTTGGCGGTCGCGGTGCGCACGTGGTCGGCGCTGAGCGCCTCGGCCACGGAGTTGCGCGTCAGCCGCAGCACGTAGGCGAACGACAGCGCCCCCAGCACCGCCCCGGGCAGCAGCAGCTCCGAGAAGGACGGGTCGCCCCCGACGGTCGGGTCGACGATCCCCCACTTCACCCCGAACAGGTACTGCGCGGTGAAGCCGAGGACGAACACCGGGATGCCGATGACCACGAGGCTGAGGAAGAGCACGGTGGAGTCGAAGACGCCGCCGCGGCGCAGACCGGCCAGGAAGCCGAACGTGATGCCGAGCACGGCCTCGATGGCCAGGGCGATCAGGGCCAGCTTGATGGTGACCGGGAACGCCTCGGCCAGCTGCTCGATCACCGGCCGCCCGGAGAAGGAGGTCCCGAAGTCGAGGGTGAAGATGCCCTTGATGAAGAGCAGGTACTGGACGATGAACGGCTCGTCCAGGTTGTACTGCTCGCGCAGCGCCGCGATCGCCGTGGGGCTGGCCGGGCGCTCGCCGAACAGGGCCAGGATCGGGTCCCCCGGCAGCAGGAAGACGAGCGCGTAGATCAGCAGCGTCGCGCCGAAGAAGACGGGCACCATCTGCAGCAGACGGCGTCCGATGTACCAACCCATCACGAGCCTCCTCGGGGAGCCGGCCGTCCCTGGCCGCCCCCGGCCGTTGTCCTTGCCGGCGTCCTCGTGCGCAGCACGCGCACGCGCGTCAGGGGTGGACCGGCCGGAAGCGGTCCACCCCTGAGCGCCGTGATCAGCTCTTGGTGATCTGGTAGTACAGCGGCACGCTGTTCCAGCCGAACTGGACGTCGCTGGCCGCCTCGGACGAGCCGCCGGTGACGTTGGAGTACCACAGCGGGATCGCGGGCAGGTCCTCGAAGAGGATCGACTGCGCCTGCTGCAGCAGCTCGTTCGCCTGCCCGGTGTCGGTCTGCGCGGCGGCCTGCTCCAGCAGCGCGTCGAACTCCGGGTTGCTGTAGTCGCCGTCGTTGGAGCCGGCGCCGGTGGCGTAGATCGGCGCCAGGAAGTTGTACAGGCCCGGGTAGTCCGCCTGCCAGCCGGTGCGGAAGGCGCCGGTGATGGTGCGGTTGGTGACGTCGGTGCGCAGCGCCGCGAACGTCGGGTACGGCGCGCCCTCGGCCTGGATGCCCAGCGTCTGGCGGATGTAGGCGGCGGTGGCGTCGACCCACTCCTGGTGCCCGCCGTCGGAGTTGTAGGCGATGGTGAACGTGCCGGTGTACGGCGCGATCGCGTTCGCCTGCTCCCAGAGCCGCTTGGCCTCCTCCGGGTCGTAGGCGAGCACCTCGTTGCCCGGGACCGTCTCGGAGTAGCCGTCGATGACCGGGGAGGTGAAGTCCTTCGCCGGGGTGCGGGTGTCCTGGAAGACCGTCTCGCAGATCTGGGCGCGGTCGATGGCGTGGGAGATGGCCTGCCGGCGCAGCTCGCCCTCCTCACCGCTGAAGTGCGGCAGGTTCTGCGGGATGGTGAAGGACTGGAACACCGCCGAGGGCTGGTTGACGGCGCGCTCGCCGAGGTCGTCCTGGAAGGTGGACAGCGCCGACGGCGGGATGTTGTCGATGACGTCGAGGTTGCCGGACTGCAGGTCGGCGTAGGCGGCGTCGTAGGTCTCGTAGAAGACGAACGCCAGCGAGTCGTTCTGCGCCTGCCGCGGGCCGGTGTAGCTCTCGCTCGGCACGAAGTCGATGCGGGCGTTGTGCTGCCAGGCGTCGGGGGCGGCCAGCTTGTAGGGGCCGTTGCCGACCGGGCTCTCGCCGAAGGCGTCCATGTCGTCGAAGGCCGAGGCGGGCAGCGGGTAGAACGCCGAGTAGCCCAGGCGCAGCGGGAAGTCGCTCTCCGGCTGCACCAGCGCCACGGTGAAGGTGGTGTCGTCCACGACCTGCAGGCCGGACATGGTCTGGGCGGTCGGCGGGTCGGCCTGGACCTCCGCGAAGCCCTGGATCGGCTCGAAGAAGTAGCTCGACAGCTGCGCGTTGGTGCCCAGGGCGCCGTAGTTCCAGGCGTCCACGAAGGAGCTGGCCGTGACCGGGGTGCCGTCGGAGAACGTCTGGTCCGGCTTGAGGGTGATCGTGTAGTTCTGCCCGTCGGTGGACTCGATGGACTCGGCCACGTCGTTCTCGGGGGAGCCGTCGGCCTGGTAGTAGACGAGCCCGGCCCACAGCGAGTCGAGCAGGCGCCCGCCGCCGACCTCGTTGGTGTTGGTCGGCACCAGCGGGTTCTGCGGCTCGGTGCCGTTGGCGATGACGTCGCCGCCGGAGCCGGCGCCCTCGGTGCTGCCCTCGCCCTCGTCCTCGCTGCCGCCGCACGCCGCGAGGGTGCCGACGGCCGCGGCGCCCAGCAGGCCCGCCAGGCCGGCGCGGCGGGTGATCACGGGACCGCGGGAGACGAGGCCGGTGCGGCGCGCGAGGCCCTGCTCGTCGTCCTTGTCGAAGCTGCTCACGGTGGGACTCCTCCTAGCAAGCACGTCTGCTTGGGCACGTTGCCCAGGTACGGCGGCTCCTGCTGGGCAGGATGTCCACCACTAGCGGTCGGGCAGCACGTTAACACCCGTGGTCGCGGGTGTGACGCGAACTCGCCCGATCACCGGCGGCGCCCGGGCGGGCTCCCCTCCAGTGTCGCTCGCCGTGAGGGGTGCTGCACACCACGCGCCGCACCCCCGGCCGCGTGCCGGCGGGCACGGACGGGCTCAGACGTTGAAGCGGAACTCCACCACGTCGCCGTCGGCCATGACGTAGTCCTTGCCCTCGATGCGGACCCGGCCCTGCGCCTTGGCCTCGGCCATCGACCCGGCCGCGACCAGGTCGGCGAAGGAGACGACCTCGGCCTTGATGAAGCCGCGCTGGAAGTCGGTGTGGATCACCCCGGCCGCCTGGGGCGCCGTGGCGCCCTTGCGGATCGTCCAGGCGCGCGACTCCTTCGGCCCGGCCGTCAGGTACGTCTGCAGGCCCAGCGTGGCGAAGCCCACGCGCGCCAGCTGGTTCAGGCCCGGCTCGTCCTGCCCGACCGAGGCCAGCAGCTCGGCGGCCTCCTCGGCGTCCAGCTCGGCCAGCTCCGACTCCAGCTTGGCGTCCAGGAAGACCGCCTCGGCCGGCGCCACCAGAGCGCGCAGCCGGTCCATCCGGGCCTCGTCGCCCAGCACGGTCTCGTCGACGTTGAAGACGTACAGGAACGGCTTGGTCGTCAGCAGGCCCAGCTCGCGCAGCAGCTCCACGTCCACGTCGTCGGCGGCCGTCGCGGCCGACAGGGGGCGCCCGGAGTCCAGGACCGCCTGGGCCGCCTGCGCGGCCCGCAGGACCGCCGGGTCGGTCTTCTTGCCCTTGACCTCCTTGTCGAGGCGGGGCAGCGCGCGCTCGAGCGTCTGCAGGTCCGCCAGCACCAGCTCGGTGTGCACGGTGGCGATGTCGTCGGCCGGGTCGACGGTGCCGGCCACGTGCACGACGTCGGGGTCGGCGAAGGCGCGGGTCACCTGGCAGATGGCGTCCGCCTCGCGGATGTTGGCCAGGAACTTGTTGCCCAGCCCCTCGCCCTCGCTGGCGCCCTTGACGATGCCGGCGATGTCGACGAAGGACACCGTCGCGGGCACCGTCTTCTCGCTGGAGAAGATCCGGGCGAGCTCGTCCAGGCGGGGGTCCGGCAGCGGCACCACCCCGACGTTGGGCTCGATCGTCGCGAACGGGTAGTTCGCCGCGAGGGCGTCGTTCTCGGTGAGAGCGTTGAACAGGGTGGACTTGCCCACGTTGGGGAGTCCGACGATGCCGATGGTGAGGGCCACGGGGACAGCAGCCTACCGCCGCCCGGCCCCGCGCCCCGCCGGTGGGCGGGTCGCGGGACCGGCGGCCGGGCTCATCAGCCCGCGGCGGCGGCCAGGAAGCGGCGCAGCTCCCCCACGTCCGCGAAGGAGGTCAGCTGGGCGTCGGTGAACTGCACGCCGAACTCCGACTCCAGCGAGAACATGATGTTGATGTGCGCCAGGGAGTCCCACCCGGGCACGTCCCCGGCCGTCGTGGTCTCGCTCAGCTGCAGCTGCTCGTCGCCCAGCACGTCGCGGAAGACCCGCAGCACCCGCCCGTCGACGCCGTCCTCGCCCAGCAGCTCACCCGTCCGCTCGCTCACCGCGCCACCTCCTGCTCCTGCCGGCGCTGCGCCGGCACCTCGTCCTCGTCGCCGCCCGGACCCGCGCTCGGGGCCGTGACGTCCACCTGCACCTCGATCAGCCCAGGGGTCTGCACCCGCTCGGGCACCGTCAGCACCCAGCTGGTCGAGCCCTCCCCCGCCAGGCCGTCGGCACCCTCTTCGCGGCTGAAGCCCAGCCGCTCGTACAGCCCCGCCACCTGGGAGTTCTTCGCCGTGGGCACGTAGGTGCCCCGCAGGCGCCCGCAGCCCGCGGCCCGCGCCTGCTGCACCAGCACGCCGAACATCTCGTCCTCCAGGGTGCGGCCGATGACCCGGCAGCTCATCAGCCAGCTGTCCACCTCCAGCACCGGGCCGTCCGCGTCCTGCACCCGCTGCGCGAGCAGCACGCCCACCACGCCGTGGTCGGCGAAGCGGTCGCGCAGGCGGACCACCTGGGCGCACCGGTCCGGGTCCGCGGCGAAGGACTCCACGTCGGCCAGGGAGTGCCGGCGGGTCGTGAGGTTGAACTGGTTCGTCTTGCCCAGCAGCTGCGCCACGCGCGCCACGTTCGCCGGCCCCAGCGGCGCCACCTCGGCGCGCATGCCCAGCCCGCCCAGGTAGTCCTCCAGCGACCCGGCGGAGGCGCGCTCCTCGGCCGCCAGCGCGCGGGCGCGGTACTGCTCGGTGCGGGCGGCGTCCTCGGCCGTCAGGGCGTCGGTCTCGAAGAACGGGTAGCGCGCCAGGGCGGCGACGTACCCGGCCGGTTCGGCCGGCAGCGGAACCACGTCCACCGCGGGGGCGAGCTCGCGCACCGCCTCGCGCTCGGCGGGGTTGTCGTCGACGAAGACCAGCGCGTCCTCGCCGATGCCCAGGGTCGCCGCGATGCCGCGCACCGCGGTGGGCTTGTCCTCCCAGCTGGCCTTGAGGACGGCGACGTCGTCCAGGCTCACGAGGACGTCCGGGTTCTGAGCGAAGACCTCGCGCACGAGCTGCTCGTCGTTCTTGGAGCAGATGGCCAGGACCACGCCCTTGTCCTTCAGCGCCAGGACGTACCGCTGGAAGGCGCTGTACGCCTCGCCGGCGGCACCGGTCCCCAGGGTGATGCCGTGCACGCCGACCTCGCCCAGCACCCCGCCCCACAGCGTGTTGTCCAGGTCCAGCACGAGGCACTTGCGCGAGGCGCCCAGCTGGGCGGCGAGGACAGCGGCGGTGTGCCGGGCCAGCAGCGGCACGCACGCCAGCGACACGGCCTGCTTGGCGGCGTGCACGTAGCGCGGGTCGGTCCAGGTGCGCTTGCCGACGTCCGCGGCGAGGCGCTCGCAGTCGACCAGCGCGACGCCCTGCCCGGCCGGTGAGGCGGCGACCTCGCCGAGGCGCTCGGAGAAGCGGCGCAGCAGCGAGGTCCGCGAACCGGGCACGCGCGCCGCGAGGTGGCCCAGCGGCTCGTCGGGCGGCACGACGACGCCGTGCTGCACGACGCGGGCGCCGAAGCGCTCGCGGGCCAGGTCCCACAGGGACGTCCAGCGCGCCACCTCGGCCTCGACGGCGGCCGCCGGGTCGGCCACCGGCGGGTGCAGGTCGACCTCGGCGGCGTCCACGGCCAGGACGACGACGTCGGGGGCGAACTCGTGCAGGCCGCTGGTGGGGTCCAGCAGTTCCTGCCGGTAGAGGCCGTAGCCGCACTCGTAGACCTCCACGTCCACCCCGGCCCGCGCGCACGCCAGCGGCAGCAGGCCGGTCAGCTGGGTGGTGGTGTAGCTGCCGAGCACGGCCACGCGCGCGCGCCGCGCCGGAGCGGGCAGGTCGGCGCGGTGGCGCTGCCACAGGCGCGAGGCCGCCAGCCAGCCGGCGAAGTCCTCACCCGCGTCGATCGAGGCGAAGGCCCACTGCACGGCGCGGCGCGCGTCCCCCGCGCCCGACAGCGCCCGGGCCAGGTCGAGGCAGGCGCGCTGGGTGGGCACCTGCTGCGCGGACACGGCCGCCAGCGCCCGGCCCACCGGGTCCTCGTCCCGCTCCCGCGGCTCAGCGGCGTCGACGTGGTCCATCGTGTTCCCCCCTGGTCGATCGGTGCCGATCGTCTGCATCGGTGTCGAGCGGTGCCGCGGGGTGAGCCGGTGCCGGGCGCCCCCACCCGTCGCGCACCGCACCCCCGCAACTCTCTCGTCGCGTCACTGTAGTGGAGGGGGTTCGGGGCGCACCGCGAGTTCCCCGCCACCGACAGGTCAAACAGGTCGACGTGGCGTGAACACTGCGCGACGCACCGCCACCACCACGGCGGGCTCTTCGCCGGCGGACGGCACGTACCGCCGCACCGCTCACCACCCCGTCACGGTGCGCACCGTATCGACCACTCGGTGTCCGGAGAAGGGGCCGGCGCGCATCACCCGGACGGAGCAGCACCGGCCGGCCGGCCGGCGACTGGCACAGTGCGGGCGTGGACGTCAGCCCCGCCGCCCTGCTGCTCACCGGCCTGCTGGTGGGCCTGGTCACCGGCCTCGCCCTCGGGCTGCTGCTCGCCCGGGCGCTGCGGCGCGCCGACGCCGCGGCCGCCGCCGCCGAGCGCGACCTGCTGCGCGAGCGGGTCGCCGAGCTGGCCGAGCGCGACGCGCAGGGGCGCGAGCTGACCGCGGCCGTGGCACCGGTCGCCGACACCCTCGGGCGCGTCGAGGCGCAGGTGCGCACCCTGGAGCGCGACCGCGTGGAGCAGTACGCCCGGCTCACCGAGCAGCTCGCCGCCGTGGCCGCCGGCACCGACGCGCTGCGCACCCAGACGGCCTCGCTGGCCGGGGCGCTGCGCGCCTCCAGCTCCCGCGGGTCCTGGGGGGAGGTCCAGCTGCGCCGCGTCGTCGAGCACGCCGGGATGCTGGAACGGGTGGACTTCACCCAGCAGGCCACCCTGACGACCCGCGACGGGCGCACCGTGCGCCCCGACCTCGTCGTCGACCTGCCCGGCGGCAAGCACGTCGTGGTGGACGCCAAGGCACCGCTCGCCGCGTTCCTGCGCGCCAGCGAGCTGGACGAGGGCCCGGCGCACGAGGCGGCGCGGCGCGCGGAGCTGGCCGCGCACGCCAGGGCGCTGCGCGGGCACGTCGACGCCCTGGCGGCCAAGGACTACCCCGCGGCCGTGCAGGACTCCCCGGACGTCGTCGTCTGCTTCGTGCCCGGGGAGGCGTTCCTGGCAGCAGCCTGCGAGGCCGACCCCGCCCTGCTGGAGCACGCGATGAGCCGGCGCGTGGTGCTGGCCACGCCCACCACGCTGCTGGCGCTGCTGCGCACCGTGGCGCTGACCTGGCAGCAGGACGCCGTGGCGGGCAGCGCGCGCGAGCTGTTCGCCCTCGGCCGCGAGCTCCACGAGCGCCTCGGCACGCTCGGCGGGCACACCGCCTCGCTGGGCCGGACGCTGCACCGCGCGGTGGAGGACTACAACCGCTTCGTGGGCACCCTGGAGCGCCGGGTGCTGGTCACGGCGCGACGGCTGCGCGACCTGGACGTCGCCGACGGCGACCTGCCGGCGGTGGGGCCGCTGGAGGACGCCGTGCGGCCGCTGACGGCCCCGGAACTGCTGGAGGACGGGCGGCAGGAGCCCGGGGTGCGCGAGGAGCGCGGCCTCAGAGGGGGGTGAGCGGCAGGCTGCGGCGCTTGAGGTCGCGGCGCAGGTCCGTGGGCAGCGAGAAGACGAGGTCCTCCTGCGCGGTGGTGACCTCCTCCACGGAGCCGTAGCCGCGCGCCGCCAGGTGCTCCACGACCTCGCGCACCAGCACCTCGGGCACCGAGGCGCCGGAGGTGACGCCCACCGTGGTCACCCCCTCGAACCACGCGTCGTCGATCTCCACGGCGGCGTCCACCCGGTGCGAGGCCCGCGCCCCCGCGTCGAGGGCGACCTCCACCAGCCGCACGGAGTTGGAGGAGTTCGCCGATCCCACGACGATCACCAGGTCGGACTCGGCGGCGATCTTCTTCACGGCCACCTGGCGGTTCTGGGTGGCGTAGCAGATGTCGTCGCTGGGCGGGTCGGCCAGGTTCGGGAAGCGCTCGCGCAGCCGGCGCACCGTCTCCATCGTCTCGTCGACGCTCAGCGTCGTCTGGGACAGCCACACGAGGTTGTCCGGGTCGCGCACCTCGATCGTGTCGGCCGCCTCGGGGCTGTCCACGACCGTGATGTGCTCGGGGGCCTCGCCCGCGGTGCCCTCGACCTCCTCGTGGCCGGTGTGGCCGATGAGCAGGATCTGCGCGTCCCGCTCGGCGAAGCGCACGGCCTCGCGGTGCACCTTCGTGACCAGCGGGCAGGTGGCGTCGATCGCCTTCAGCGAGCGCTCCTCCGCCTCGGCGCGCACCGCCGGGCTGACGCCGTGCGCGGAGAACACCACGTGCGCGCCCTCGGGCACCTCGGAGGTCTCCTGCACGAAGACCGCCCCCCGCTCGGCGAGCGTGCGCACCACGTGCTTGTTGTGGACGATCTCCTTGCGCACGTAGACGGGGGCGCCGTACAGCTCCAGCGCCTTCTCCACCGCCTCCACGGCCCGGTCCACGCCGGCGCAGTACCCGCGCGGCGCGGCCAGCAGCACCCGCTTGCCGCCGTCCCACGCGGCGCGCTCGCCGGCCCCGGCCAGCGCCGCGGTGTCGTTGCAGTCGTCGGCGGCGGTCGCGGCGGGGGTGTCGAGGAGGGGCTGCGTCACGCCCCCATGGTAGGTCGCCCCCCGGACGCCCCGCCCCCGCTCGGCGGGCGGGCAGGATGGGCCCGTGAGCGCGCACCCGTCCCCGCAGCGGTCCCCGGCCGAACCGCCGCGCCGCCCCGGCACCGCCGGGGAGACCAGCGCGGAGCACCCGTGGCCGGTGCGGCTGCTGGCCTCCAAGATCGACGCCTACGTGGCACGGATGCCCTGGACCTGGGTGGAGGGGCAGGTCGTGCAGGTCAGCGACCGCCCCGGCGCGCACGTGGTCTTCGTGACCCTGCGCGACACCGACACCGACATCTCCCTGCCCGTCACGCTGACCCGCCGGGTGCTGTCGCGGTTGCGCGACGTGCTGCCCGACGGCCTGCGCCACGGCACGCGCGTCGTCGTGCACGCCAAGCCGGAGTTCTACGCCAAGCGGGGCAGCCTGAGCCTGGCCGCCGACGACGTGCGGCCCGTGGGCGTCGGGGAGCTGCTGGCCCGCCTGGAGCACCTCAAGCGCGTGCTGGCCGCCGAGGGCCTGTTCGACGCGGAGCGCAAGCGCCCCCTGCCCTTCCTGCCGCGCGTGGTGGGCCTGGTGTGCGGGCGCGCCAGCGCCGCCGAGCGCGACGTGGTGGACAACGCCCGGCTGCGCTGGCCGGCGGTGCGCTTCGAGGTGCGCGAGGTCGCCGTGCAGGGTCCGGCGGCGGTGACGGAGGTGAGCGCCGCGCTGCGGGAGCTGGACGCGCTGGAGGAGGTCGACGTCGTGGTCGTCGCCCGCGGCGGTGGCAGCGTGGAGGACCTGCTGCCCTTCAGCAACGAGGCGCTGGTGCGCGCGGTCGCGGCGGTGCGCACGCCCGTCGTCTCGGCCATCGGCCACGAGGTCGACAACCCCCTGCTGGACCTGGTCGCCGACGTGCGCGCCTCGACCCCCACGGACGCCGCCCGCCGCGTGGTGCCCGACGTCGCCGAGGAGCTCGCCGGAGTGGCGCAGCTGCGCTCACGGGCCCGGCGGGCGGTGGCGGCGCGCGTGGAGCGGGAGCGCTCGGGCCTGCTGGCGCTGCGCAGCCGCCCGGTGCTGGCGGCCCCGCACGTCCTCGTGGACGGCCCCGCGGCGGAGGTCGGCAGGCTGCGCGAGCGCACCCGCCGCGCGCTGGCCGGCCGGCTGGACCGGGCGGCGGTGGAGGTGGAGCACCTGCGCGCGAGCGTGCGGGCGCTGTCGCCGCGCTCGACGCTGCTGCGCGGGTACGCGGTGGTGCGGGCGGTGGGTGCGGACGGCACCGCCCGCGTGGTGCGCGAGCCGGCCGACGCGCCGGCCGGCACCGTGCTGCGGGTGCGCCTGGCCGACGGGGAGCTGACCGCGCGCGCCGGCTGAGCGACGGCCGGGCGACGGCGGGGCCCGCGTCGCCGGCCCGGGGGTGGACCTAGGGTCTGTGCCCGTGCCGACCAAGCGCGAGAAGCCCGAGACACCCGTGGACGCAGCCGCCGAGGCGCCGGCGCTGCCCGACGACATCGCCGCCCTGGGCTACGAGCGGGCCCGCGACGAGCTCGTGGACGTGGTGCGCCGGCTGGAGGCCGGCGGCACAGGCCTGGAGGAGTCCCTGGCCCTGTGGGAGCGCGGGGAGGCGCTGGCCGTGGCGTGCGAGCGCTGGCTGGAGGGCGCCCGCGCCCGCCTGGACGCGGCGCGCCCGCCGGGCGGCGACGAGGGCTGAGCGGCCGGGGCGGGTGCGCCCGCGGGCGTCCCCCGGTCGTCAGGGTGCGGGTGCGCCCCACTCGGCGCCCGCCGCCGCCCAGCCGGCCTCGGTGGCGCGCGCCAGCTCGGCCAGCACGGGGTAGCCGGCCTGGCCGACGGCGATCACCGTGAGGCCGTCCTGGGTGCGCAGCAGGCTGCGCCGCCCGCGGTCCTCCTGCAGCAGGCGCTCCCACTGCCGCCCGTCCACCTCGAGGGTGCCGTCGGCCGCCCCGCCGCCGGTCTGCGCCCGCTGCCAGGCGGCCGTGGCGTCGCGCGCCACCTCGAGGGCGACGTACTCCCCCTCGTCGGTGCGGTAGCCGACGTGCCAGGTCGTGACGCCGTCGGTGGAGCGGTTGACCTCCGCGGAGGTGGGGGTCCACCCCTCCAGCCCGGTGGGCACCGGGGGCGTGAAGGGCAGCCCGGCGCCGGCGCCGGCCGCGGTGCCGGCCACGTCCGCGGGCGGCTGCTGGATCGAGCCGGGTCGCGGCAGCGCCCACACCACCACCGCGACCAGGCCGAGGATCACGGCCATCGACAGCAGCATCGACTGCACGTTGCCGCCGCGCCGGGTCCGCGGCACGCCGCGGGGGTCCTCGCCGGGAGGTGCGGGTGCCTGGTGCGCGGGGGTGCTGCCGGTCGTGCTCACGGGCTCCATGGTGCCGGATACCCTGGCGGCCCGACGACGTCGACCGTGGAGGTCACATGTCCCAGAACGCCTCGCCCCAGCTGCCCGCGGCGCTCGCCGTCGGGACGGAGGCCCCCGACCGCAACCTGGCGATGGAGCTGGTGCGCGTGACCGAGGCCGCGGCGATGGCGGGCGGGCGGTGGGTGGGCCGCGGGGACAAGAACAAGGCCGACGGCGCCGCGGTGAACGCGATGCGCACCCTCATCGGCACCGTGAGCATGAACGGCACGGTCGTCATCGGCGAGGGCGAGAAGGACGACGCCCCCATGCTCTTCAACGGCGAGCGCGTCGGCGACGGCAGCGGCCCGGAGTGCGACGTGGCGGTGGACCCCATCGACGGCACGACCCTGACCGCGCGCGGGATGCCCAACGCGGTGGCGGTGCTGGCGGTGGCCGAGCGCGGCACCATGTACGACCCCAGCGCCGTCTTCTACATGGACAAGCTGGTGGCCGGCCCGGAGGCCGCCGAGGTGGTGGACATCCGCCTGCCGGTGAAGGAGAACGTGCGCCGGCTGGCGCGGGCGAAGAACCGCTGGGTGGAGGACGTCACCGTCTGCATCCTGGACCGCCCGCGGCACGCTCAGCTGGCGCAGGAGGTCCGCGACGCGGGGGCCCGCATCAAGTTCATCTCCGACGGCGACGTCGCCGGCGCGGTGATGGCGGCGCGCGAGGGCACCGGCGTGGACCTGCTCATGGGTGTCGGGGGCACTCCCGAGGGCATCATCGCCGCCTGCGCGATGCACTGCCTGGGCGGCACGATCCAGGGGCGCCTCGCCCCGCGCGACGACGACGAGCGCCAGAAGGCGCTGGACGCCGGCCACGACCTGGACGCGGTGCTGAGCACCTCCGAGCTGGTCGCCAGCGACAACGTGTACTTCGTCGTGACCGGCATCACCGACGGCGAGCTCGTCGGCGGGGTGCGCTACCGCGGCGACACGATCAGCACCTCCAGCATCGTGATGCGCTCGAAGTCGGGGACGATCCGCCGGGTGGAGTCCGAGCACAAGCTGTCGAAGCTGCGCGCCTACTCGGCCGTCGACTTCACCGGCCCGCGCTGATGGCGCGCGCCCTGGTCGTCGGCGAGTCCCTCGTGGACGTGGTGCGCTCGGCGGACGGCACCGTCGCCGAGCACCCCGGCGGC
The DNA here is from genome assembly GCF_050871525.1 of Kineococcus auxinigenes. Taxonomy (NCBI): domain Bacteria; kingdom Bacillati; phylum Actinomycetota; class Actinomycetes; order Kineosporiales; family Kineosporiaceae; genus Kineococcus; species Kineococcus auxinigenes. The sequence goes on from NZ_JBKBCT010000002.1 coordinate 142,451, forward strand.
AGCCCGCTGAACGTGGCGTACGGGCTGGGGCGGCTGGGGCACGGGGTGTCGCTGCTGACGCGCCTGGGCGACGACGAGCACGGCCGGCTGCTGACCGGGCACCTGGCGGCCGGGGCCGTGGCGCTGGCGCCCGGGGCGGTGGACGAGCTGCCGACCTCGGTGGCGCGCGCGCAGCTGGACGAGCAGGGCCGCGCCTCCTACGACTTCGAGCTGCAGTGGCGCCTGCCGGCGGCGGGTGCGGACGAGCTGCTGGGCGGCGGGGTGGACGGCGGGGTGGACGTGGTGCACACCGGGTCCATCGGCGCGGCGGTCGCCCCGGGCGCGCAGCAGGTGCTGGAGCTGCTGCGCTCGGCGCGGTCGCGGGCCACCACCAGCTACGACCCGAACGTGCGCCCGGCCTTCCTGGGCTCGCCGGAGCAGGCCCTGCCCCTGGTGGAGGCGTTCGTCGAGAGCGCCGACGTCGTCAAGGCCTCCGACGAGGACGTGGCGTGGCTGTGCCCGGGCGAGGACGTGGTGGACGTGGCGCGCCGCTGGCAGCGCCGCGGTCCGGCGCTGGTCGTGGTGACCCTCGGCGGGGACGGCGCGGTGGGCGTCGCGGGGGCGGGCACGCTGCGGGTGCCGGCGCCGCCGACGCGGGTGGTGGACACCGTCGGCGCGGGCGACGCCTTCACCGCGGGGCTGCTGCACGCGCTGGCCGGGCACGACCTGCTGGGACCGGCGGCGGCACGGCGGCTGCGGGCGCTGCGGCTGGACGCGCTGGAGGACGTGCTGCGCACGGCGGCGCGGGTGGCGTCGCTCACGTGCTCGCGGGCGGGGGCGAACCCGCCCACGCGCGAGGAGCTGGCCGCCGGCTGACACCGCGCCGGCGGTGACCACCGGTGGCCCCGACCGGTGATGCCCCGGCGGCATCGTGCGATGCCGGAAAGCTCCTGGACAGGCATCGCACCGGCTTCCTACGGTGGCGGCACCGTCGCCGACGACGCCCGCCGTCCTCGGCTCCCCGCCGACCCGAGGAAGACATGACCACCAGCGACCTCGCAGAGCCCGCCCTCGTGCCGCCGGCCTCCGCCGCCCCCTCCCCCGTCCTGGACCGCATCGCGTCCGTGACCCTGTCCTCGGTGGTGCTGCCGCTGACGGCGGCGATCAGCGACGCCAAGGTGCTCACGGGACGCCAGCGGGCCATGACGGAGGTCGTCTTCCTGTTCGCGGAGATCACCACCGAGGCCGGGCTGGAGGGCGTCGGCTTCGGGTACTCCAAGCGCGCCGGGGGCCCCGCCCAGTTCGCGCACGCGCGCGAGGTGGCCGCCGACCTGATCGGCGAGGACCCCAACGACATCGCCCGGCTGTGGACGAAGCTGGTGTGGGCCGGCGCCTCGGTGGGCCGCAGCGGCGCCTCCACCCAGGCGCTGGCGGCGCTGGACATCGCGCTGTGGGACCTGAAGGCCAAGCGGGCCGGTCTGCCGCTGGCCAAGCTGCTGGGCGCCCACCGCGACTCGGTGCGCTGCTACAACACCTCCGGCGGCTTCCTGCACGAGCCGCTGGAGCGGGTGCTGGCCAACGCCGACCGCACCCTCGCCGAGGGCATCGGCGGCATCAAGATCAAGGTGGGCCAGCCGGACGCCAAGGAGGACCTGCGCCGGGTGCGCGCGGTGCGCGAGCACATCGGCGACGACCTGCCGCTCATGGTGGACGCCAACCAGCAGTGGGACCGCCCCACCGCGCAGCGGGTGGGCCGGGCGCTGGAGGAGTTCGGCCTGGTGTGGATCGAGGAGCCGCTGGACGCCTACGACACCGAGGGGCACGCGCAGCTGGCGCGCTCGCTGGACACCGCGATCGCCACCGGGGAGATGCTCACCAGCGTCCGCGAGCACGTCGCCCTCATCGACGCCGGCGCGGCCGACGTCATCCAGCCCGACGCGCCGCGCATCGGCGGCATCACGCAGTTCCTGAAGCTGGCGACGCTGGCCGAGCACGCGCACCTGCAGCTGGCCCCGCACTTCGCGATGGAGATCCACCTGCACCTGGCGGCGGCGTACCCGCTGGAGCCGTGGGTGGAGCACTTCGACTGGCTGCACCCGCTGTTCGAGGAGCGCCTGGAGATCCGCGACGGCCGGATGCACGTGTCCGCCCGCCCGGGCCTGGGCGTGACGATCAGCGAGCAGGCCCGGGCGTGGACGGTGGACCGGGTGCGGGTGGACGCACCGCGCTGACGCGCAGGACCCGCCCGGGGGGCCGGGTGCCGCGTTCAGCGGCGCCCGGCCCGCGCGCGCCGCACCCACGCCACCGGCCGCCAGGTGCCGACCGCCTCGTGGGCACCGGCGGCCCGCCGTCCGGCCGCGCGCACGGCACCGGCGCGGCGGGCGACGTCGGCGCGCACGACCTCGGCGGCACCGCTGAGCGCGTCCACGGAGCGGCCCAGGCGCGCGGAGCGGTGCAGCTCGTCGCGGTAGGTGCGGCGCAGCAGCACCGCGCGGTCCAGCGCCGCCGGCAGCGGGCCGAGGCCGGCGGGGGCCAGGACGAGGCGCGAGGTGTGCCGGGTGGTGCGCTCCAGACGCCGCTTGTAGGCCTCCTCGCCGCGCATCAGGTCCAGCTCGGCGTACCCGGACAGCAGGGCGCGGCGGCGCACGCGCAGCAGCAGCAGCGTCCCGGGTCCGGTGGCGGCGACGTCGGCGCGGTAGGACTGCACGTAGCCGTGCAGGGCGCGCGGGCCGGCCAGGCAGAAGGTGTAGGCCACCAGCCGGCCGTCCACCCGCAGCCCGGACAGCTGCGCCACCCCGCGCGGGGCGGTGCGCAGGAACTGCGTCAGGGTGCGCCCGGACGCTCCGCGCCAGGGCTGGCGGCGGCGGGCGGCGCGCGGGTGGGCGGCGTCGACCGCCGCCAGCTCGGCCACGAGGGACGCCAGCCGCTCCTCGGCGGCGCCGGGGTGGCTCTCGCGCAGCCGCGCCACGCCCTCGAGGAGGTCGTCGACGACGACGAGCTCGCCGCGCTCGGCCAGCCGGCGCCACTGGCGGCGCTCCTCGTGGCGGGCGTGCCGGCCCAGGTCGGCGTCGTGCTCGGCGACGGTGGGCGGCAGCCGCACGGCGTGGACGGTGGCCTGGCGCAGCAGGCGCGCGCCGTAGCCGCGGGCGGCGGCCCAGCTCGTGGCGGCCTCGAGCAGCGGGTCGTCCTGCAGCACCCGCTCCAGGTCGAGCAGGGCGCCGGGGACCTCGGTCAGGACGGCGTCGAGCACGGCGGCGACCAGCCGCGGGGACGGCACGGGGCTCTCGGGCTCGGTGAGCACGGAGGCGTAGTCGCTGCCGCCGGCGCCGAGGAAGGTGACCACGGGGCGGCTGCCACCGGGGCCGGCGGCGAGCACCGCGAAGGCGCCGAAGGCGAGCAGGCGGCCCTGGCGGCGCACGCTGACGATCAGCGGCTCACCGGCGCCGAGGTGCTCGTGCACGGCGCGCGACCAGTCGGGGCCGCAGAACGGCGGGTGGCCGCCGCGCACGGCCAGGGCACGCCACTCGGGGACGGGAGCGCCGTCCAGGGACCTGCGGACGGTGACCTGCAGGCCCTGCGCGGGGTCGCGGACGAGGGCGGGGCTGTTGCCGTCGGGGTGCTCCCCGGCGGCGGGGTCGCGGGGCGCGGGGGTGAGGGCACCGGCGAGCGCGTCGACCACTGCGCCACCCGCCTCCCGCCGCTCCCGGGCCGCCGGGAGGACGGCCTCGTGGCGGGCACCTTAACCGGGCGGGGGCCACCAGCGGGACGCGCGGCGCGGGGAACTCCACTTCCCTCACCGTACGTCGCCGCTGGTGACCCGAGGTTGCGGATCAGGCGGTTCTCACCGGTCCCCGGCCTTCACGCCGGGACCCGCTCCGCCTTCTGCGCCTGGGCCCGCTCCAGCGAGCGCCGGCGCAGCGCCTCGGACTGCTCGCTGATCCTGCGGGCCTTCTCCTCGTCGCGCGTGAGGTTGGCCCCGCTGCCGGGGTCGAAGACGTGCATCCGGCGCGGGTCGAACCACAGCCGGGCGGCATCGCCGTCGCGCACGCCGCTCATGGCGTCCAGGGTGACGACCAGCTGGCTGCGCATGCTCTCCCCGTCCAGCTCGCGGTCCAGCTCGGCGAGCTGCTGCCTCGTCTCGTCGGCCGCCTCGAAGGGCACGTACGCGTACAGCTCGTTGCCCAGCCACTCGGTGACGTCGACCTGCGCCTCGAAGGTCACCGCCTCACCGGGCACGTCGGTGACGTCGGCGTCGTCGAAGTGCTCCGGGCGCACGCCGACGATGAGCAGCTTGCCGTCGTGCTCGGCGCTCACGGCAGCGGGCTTGGGGACCTCGCAGAACGGCAGCTGCAGGCGGTCCCCGCGCACCCGGGCGGGCAGGAAGTTCATCGGCGGGGAGCCGATGAACCCGGCCACGAAGAGGTTCACGGGCTGCTCGTACAGCTCGCGGGGGCTGGCGACCTGCTGCAGCACGCCCTTGCGCAGCACCGCGACCCGGTCGCCCAGCGTCATGGCCTCGGTCTGGTCGTGGGTGACGTAGACCGTCGTGGTCGCCAGGGATCGCTGCATGCGGGCGATCTCGGTGCGCATCTGCCCGCGCAGCTTGGCGTCCAGGTTGCTCAGCGGCTCGTCGAACAGGAACGCCTTGGCGTCGCGGACGATGGCGCGCCCCATCGCCACCCGCTGGCGCTGGCCGCCGGAGAGGTTGGCGGGCTTGCGGTCCAGGTGCTCGCCCAGCTCGAGCATGTCCGCCGCCCGCTGCACGCGCTGGCGGACCTCGTCGTCGGGCACCTTGCTGTGGTTGAGCTTGAGGGGGAACTCGATGTTCTCGCGCACCGTCAGGTGCGGGTAGAGCGCGTAGTTCTGGAAGACCATGGCCAGGTCGCGGTCGCGGGGCGCCAGGTCGTTCACCCGCTTGCCGTCGATGAGGAGGTCACCGTCGGTGATGTCCTCCAGGCCGACGATCATGCGCAGCAAGGTGGACTTCCCGCAGCCCGACGGGCCCACGAGGATGACGAACTCGCCGTCGGCGATGTCCAGGCTGACGTCGTTCACGGCGGGGAAGCCGTCGCCGTACTTCTTGACGATGTTCTTCAGCTCGATGCGTGCCACGGTGCAGCTCCTGTTCTCCGGGTCAGCCCTTGACGGCGCCGTTGGTGAGCCCGGCGACGATGCGCCGCTGGAACACCAGCGCGAGGGCGACGACGGGGATGGTGACGATGACGGCCGCCGCGGAGATCGCGCCGGTCGGCTGGACGAAGTAGCTGGATCCGGTGAACGAGCTCAGCGCGGCGGGCACCGGCTGGGCGTCGGAGGTCGACGTCAGCGAGATGCCGAACACGAAGTCGTTCCACGCGATGAAGAACGCGATGATCGCGGTGGTGAAGACCCCCGGGGCGGCCAGCGGGACGATGACCTTGCGGAAGGCCTGCCAGCTGGTGGCTCCGTCGACCTGCGCCGCCTGCTCCATGTCCCACGGGATCTCCCGGAAGAACGCCGACATGGTCCAGATGGAGATGGGCAGTGTCAGGGCCAGGTAGGGGATGATCAGGCCGGGGATGGTGTCGTAGAGGCCGACCCGCCGCCACAGGTTGAACAGCGGCGTGACCATCGTGATGACCGGGAAGACCGCCACCGCCAGGGCGCTGGTGAGGATCAGCCGCTTGCCGGGGAAGTTCAGCCGGGCGATGGCGTAGGCGGCGAACATCGACAGCACCACGGCGATGAGGGTCGCCAGCAGGCACGTGATGACGGAGTTGCGCAGCGCCGGCAGGAAGAGGTCGGAGGCGGTGCCGCTGAAGATGCCCTCGTAGTTCTCCCACGTGACGTTGGTGGGCAGGAAGCTGCGGTTGGACAGGTCCGCCTCGTTCTTCAGGCTCAGCGAGACGATCCAGGCGACCGGCACGAGCGCGTACAGCACGATGAGCACCGCCCCGATGTACCAGAGCGTCTTCTCCTTGGTCGACAGCGCACCCATCAGTTCTCCCCCCTCGCTCGGGCCAGGTCCACCCTGAACACCTTGATGGCCAGGAAGCAGATCAGCAGGACGCACAGGAAGAGCAGCACGGAGACGGCCGAGCCGAGACCGATCTCCAGCCTGCTGATCGTCTGGTTGTAGGCCAGTGACGACACCGTCTGCGTGCCGGCGGCGCCGTTGGTCATGATGTAGACGTTGTCGAAGATGCGGAAGGCGTCCAGGGCGCGGAACAGCAGCGCGACCATGATGGACGCCTTCATGTTCGGCAGCGTCACCCGGAACAGCCGCTCGCGCGCCGTGGCCCCGTCGACCTTCGCGGCCTCGTGCATGTCCTCGGGCACCTGCGCCAGCCCGGCCAGCAGCAGCAGCGAGATGAACGGGGTGGTCTTCCAGATCTCCGACAGGCAGATGACGGCCAGCGCTGTCCACTTGTTGGCGAACCAGTCGAAGTTCTCCGGCACCCCCGGCACCACCGCGTTCATGAAGCCGGTGGTGATGGAGAAGGCGTACTGCCAGGCGTAGGCGGAGACGACCGTGATGATCGCGTAGGGCACGAGGATGGCGGTGCGCAGGATGGGCCGCAGGAAACCGAGCACCTTGTGCATGACCATCGCCAGCGCGAAGCCCAGCACGAGCTCGACGGCGACCGTCACCAGGGTGATGAGCGCCGTGTTCGCCAGCGCCTCCCACCACAGCGAGTCGGTGAGGATGACCCCGTAGTTCGACAGCCCGATGAACTCGCGGTCCGCGGGGGCGGTGAGCCGGTAGCTGAACAGGGAGTCGTAGACCGCCTGGACGATGGGGTAGCCCGTGACGAGCACGAGGATGACGAACGCCGGCCCGGCCAGGTACCAGCCCAGTCGCGCCTCCTGGCGCGAGCGGTCGGTGCCGCGGCGGCGCTTGCCGCGCGGCGAGTTCGCCAGCTCGACCTGCGGCGTGGTGACAGCGGTCACAGCAGCCTCTCCCCCCTCAGGACTTCGAGGACGAACCGCTCGGAGATCTCCGGCGTCTCGTCGCTCACCGCGGACACCGGCTGCCAGGTGTACTGGATGCCGGTGCTGACCTCGTTGTAGTAGGCCGTCTGCGGGCGCGGGGCGGCCGTCTGCAGGGACTCGCGGATGACGTCTGCCATCGGGTACGCCTCGCGCACCTCGGGCAGGTCGTAGACCTCCAGCGCGGCGGCCGGGTTGCCGTCGCTGATCATGTACGCGGCCTGGTTCTCCGGCGAGACGATGCACTCCATGGCCGCCAGCGCCTCCTGCTGGTGCTCGCTGAAGGCGCCGACGCCGACGTTGATGCCGCCCAGCGGCGGCGCGGACGGCTCGTCGGGGCTCATCCGCGGGTAGGTGGTCCAGGCGTAGTCCTCGAAGACCGCCGGGTCCACCGTGCCCTGCTCGGCGCCCTGCTGGGCCTGGGCGTACACGAACGGCCAGTTGACCTGGAACATCACCCCGCCCTGCTCGAACAGGTCGGCGGTGGCGGCCTCGTCGCGGTTGTCGATGCCGGGCCCGGCGACGTCGGCGGCGGTGATCGCCTGCATGACGCCGGCGGCGGCCTCGCCGGCCGGGGAGTCGATGCCCAGGGCGATCTCGTCGACGGGGGCGTCGGGGTTCTCGATGATCCGCCCCCCGGCCGACTCGATCAGGGCGTTGACCCAGACGGTCATGGACTCCGCGCGGGTGCCCTGCACGCCGATGGCGCTGTCCTGGGCGGCGGCGGCGTCGATGATCTGCTGCCACGTCCACGTGGAGGCCTGCGCGGGGTCCAGACCGGCCGCGCGGGCCATCGACTCGCGGTACCAGAGCAGCTGCGTGTTGGCCCAGAACGGTGCGGTGACCAGCTCCTCGTCCCAGGTGGCGCCCTGCACGGCGCCCTCGGCGACGCCGGCGGTCAGCGACCGCTGCAGGTCGTCCGGGATGGGGGCCAGGAAGCCCGCCTCGGCCGCCTCGGGCACGAAGACGGGGTCCAGGCTCATCAGGTCGATGGAGGAGTCACCCCCCGCCAGGCGCCGCATGAGCTGCTCGCGCTGTGCCGCCGCGTCGCGCGGCAGGATGGACGTCTCGATGGTGTAGGCGCCCTCGGCCGCGGCGGTGCACCGCTCGGCGATGGTGGCCTGCCCCCCGGCGTCCGGGTTGACGTACCAGGTGAGCACCGGCGGGCCCGAGGCCCCGGTGCCGTCTCCGCACGCGGCCAGGCAGCTCGCCAGCACGACGCCGGCACTCACCGCCCCGACCCGGGTGCGCCACGCGCTGCTCACTCGCTCCTCCTCCGACGTCGTCGTCCGGCGGACCACCCGGCGAGCGGGAACCCCGCCCGCCGTGCGTGCGGCCAGCGTGCACCCGCACCCCGGAGCACGCACGCGGAGATCACCCCTGGACCGCCTCCACGGCGGATCGTGAGCGGACCGTGATCTGCGCGACAACCGGCACCGCCGCGGCGGCGCGGGGCCGGGCCCTTGGCAGGATGGCCCCATGGCCACTGACGACCGCACGCGCGAGGACAGCGCGCAGGGCACCGAGTACCGCGTCGAGCACGACACGATGGGAGAGGTCCGGGTCCCGGCCGCCGCCAAGTACCGCGCGCAGACGCAGCGCGCCGTGGAGAACTTCCCGATCTCCGGCACGCCGCTGGAGAGCGCGCACATCGGGGCGCTGGCGCGCATCAAGAAGGCCGCCGCGCTGGCCAACGCCGAGCTCGGCGTGCTGGAGCAGGACCTGGCGCGCGCGGTGGCGGACGCCGCCGAGGAGGTCGCGTCGGGCCGCTGGGACGCCGAGTTCCCCGTGGACGTCTTCCAGACCGGCTCGGGCACCAGCTCCAACATGAACGCCAACGAGGTCATCGCCACCCTGGCCACCGAGCGGCTGGGCCGCCCCGTGCACCCCAACGACCACGTCAACGCCTCGCAGTCCTCCAACGACGTCTTCCCCACCTCGGTGCACGTGGCCGCCACGTCGGCGGTCGTGAACGACCTGGTGCCGGCGCTGGAGCACCTGCAGGCGTCGCTGCGCCGCAAGGCGGAGGAGTTCGCCGGCGTGGTCAAGTCCGGGCGCACCCACCTCATGGACGCCACGCCCGTCACGCTGGGGCAGGAGTTCGCCGGCTACGCCGCGCAGGTGCGCCGCGGCGTCGAGCGCGTGCGGGCCACGGTCGGGCGCGTCGCGGAGGTCCCGCTGGGCGGCACGGCGGTGGGCACGGGGATCAACACCCCGCCCGGCTTCCCGCAGCGGGTCATCGAGCTGCTGGCCGCCGACACCGGCCTGCCGCTGACGGAGGCCGAGGACCACTTCGAGGCGCAGGGCGCCCGGGACGCGCTGGTGGAGCTGTCCGGCGCGCTGCGGGTCGTGGCGGTGAGCCTGACGAAGGTGTGCAACGACCTGCGCTGGATGGGCTCGGGCCCGCGCACCGGGCTGGGCGAGCTGCGGCTGCCGGACCTGCAGCCGGGCAGCTCGATCATGCCCGGCAAGGTCAACCCGGTGGTGCCCGAGGCCGTGCTCATGGTGTGCGCCCAGGTCGTGGGCAACGACGCCACCGTCGCCTGGGCGGGCGCCAGCGGATCGTTCGAGCTGAACGTGCAGATCCCGGTGATGGCCCGCAACGTGCTGGAGTCGGTGCGCCTGCTGGGCAACGCCTCCCGCCTGCTGGCCGACCGCACGGTCGACGGCCTGGAGGCGGACGTGGAGCAGTGCCGCCGCTTCGCGGAGTCCTCCCCCTCCATCGTGACCCCGCTGAACCGGGTCATCGGCTACGAGGCCGCCGCGAAGGTCGCCAAGCACGCCGTGGCGCACGGGACGACGGTGCGCGAGGCCGTGGTGGCCCTGGGGCACGTCGAGCGCGGCGAGCTCACCGAGGCCCAGCTCGACGAGGCGCTGGACGTCATGTCGATGACGGCGCCGAAGCGGTCCTGACCCGCTCGGCGCGGTGAGGCGAGGGGGCCCGGGCGAGGACGCCCGGGCCCCCTCGGCACGCCACGACCCGATTTCCTCCGGTAAGCGCTTGCCTCTCTGATTCGTTTCATCCTACGGTGGGCGGGTCAGCAGGACCCCGGTCGACGTGGATCGCGAGGTGGTGTCGGTGAGCAGCACGGGGACGTCCGCCCCCGGCGGCTGGGCCGTCAGGGCGCACGACGCCTGCGACGCCCTCGTCTGGCTCGGCGTCGTCAACCTGCTGTGGCTGGCGGGCACCCTCGCCGGCGGCGTGGTCCTCGGCCTCGCCCCGGCCAGCGTGGCCGCCGCCACCGTCAGCCGGCGCAGGCTGCGCGGGGAGACCACCGGCACGGTGCGGGCCTTCGCCCGCACCTGGCGCGCGGAACTGGTGCGCTCCAACGCGGTCCTGCTCCCGGTGCTGCTGACCGGCCTGCTCCTGCTGGCCAACTGGCGGGTCTTCGCCGGCCGCGACGGCGCCGCCGCCGACGCGGTGGCCGCCGCCACCGCCCTGGCCGGGCTCGCGCTCGCCGCCGTCGCCGTGGTCCTGCTGCCGCTGTACGTCCACTACGACCTGCCGCTGCGGCGCTACCTGCCCACGGCCGCCTCGTTCCTGCTGGCCAACCCGGTGGCGGCGCTGCTGCCGCTGCTGGGCGTCGTGGTCGTGCTGGCCGTGACGCGGGCCCTGCCGGGGCTGGCGCTCTTCCTCAGCGCCGCGGCCCTGCTGCACCTCGTCACCGCGCTCGCGCTCGGCACCTTCGAGCGCAACGACGAGCGCGTGGACGCCCGGGCCGCCGCGGGCTGAGCCGCCCACCGCCCCCGCTCCCCACCACCCCCGCCGGCACCCGCCGGCCGCACACCCCGACGAAGGAGTCACCGTGCCCAGGACCCCCCGCACCCTCGCCGCCGCAGCGGCGCTCGCCGCCGCCGCGCTCGTCGCCTCCGGCTGCTCCTCCTCCGACGCCTCCGGCGGTGAGGACGCCGCGCTGGACACCATCAGCATCCAGGCGCCGTTCCTGGGCGCGCAGCCGCCGCAGCAGGGCGACGAGATCGAGACGCGGCTGGAGGAGATGACCGGCAAGCAGATCGAGGTCACCTGGGTGCCGAACTCCTCCTACGAGGACAAGACGAACGTCACCCTGGCCGGTGACCAGATCCCCACGGTCATGGTCATCCAGGGCAAGAGCCCCGGCTTCGTCAAGAACGCCGAGGCCGGCGCCTTCTGGGACCTCACCGACGTCCTGGCCGACTACCCGAACCTCACCACGGAGAACCCCGAGGTGCAGGAGGCGGCCAGCGTGAACGGCACCGTGTACGGCATCTACCGCGCCCGCGACGTCATGCGCGCCAGCGTCATCGTCCGCAAGGACTGGCTGACCAACCTGGGCCTGCAGATGCCGAAGACCACCGAGGACCTGGCGAACGTCGCCCGCGCCTTCACCGAGGACGACCCCGACGGCAACGGCGTCGACGACACCTCCGGCCTGATCGTCCCCAAGTGGCCCGGCAGCATCAACAGCAACAGCCCGTGGGACGTCATGGCGACCTGGTTCGGCGCGGGCAACGGCTGGACCGAGCGCGACGGCGAGCTCGTCCCGAACTTCACCACCTCCGAGTGGATGGAGGCGGTGGACTACGAGAAGAGCCTCATCGACAACGGCTGGGTCAACCCCGACTACGCCACCCTGGACTCCGCCTCCTGGAACGAGCCCTTCTTCCAGGGCAAGGGCGGCATCATCGTCGACGTCCACTCCCGCGCAGAGCAGATCCGCAAGCTCTTCAAGCAGCAGGACCCGGAGAACTTCCAGGACTTCGTGGACTCCACCGGCAACCTCGTCGGCCCCGACGGCGAGATGCACGCGCACCCCACCACCGGCTACAGCGGCTTCCTGGTCATCCCCAAGTCCCAGGTGCGCACCGAGGAGCAGCTGCGCGACGTGCTGCAGTTCCTCGACACGATGGCGTCCGAGGAGGCGCAGATCCTGGAGAACAACGGCATCGAGGGCGTGAACTTCACCGTCGTCGACGGCAAGGCCCAGGCGATCGACACCCCCGAGGCGCAGGCGCTCACCGAGTCCGTGCAGAGCTGGGCGCAGCTCGGCACCAACGTCGCCGGTTACGTCGCCTACGACCCCAAGATGGCCACCGACTACGAGCAGGCCGAGTACGACGAGCGCCGCGCCATCGAGAAGTCGGACCTGGAGAACGCCGTCTACGACGAGGCCGCCCCCTACGTCTCGGAGACCTACGTCCTCAAGGGCGCCCAGCTGGACAACATCGTCTCCGACGCCCGCCTGCAGTACCTGGCCGGGCAGATCGACAAGGCCGCCCTGCAGGACGCCGTCGAGCGCTGGCGCAGCAGCGGTGGTGACCAGATCATCGCCGAGATCAACCAGCTGGACCAGGAGAACTCGTGACGGCGATCCAGCCGCCCCCCACCAGGGGCGTCCGCGAGGCGGTCGGAGTCCGCGGCCCCGACCCCTCGCGGCGGGTGGCCGCCCGCGTCCGCCGCAACTCCTGGCTGTACCTGCTCCTGCTCCCGGGCGTGGCGTACTTCCTGGTGTTCCGCTACGCCCCGATGGGCGGGGCGGTCATCGCCTTCAAGGACTACGTGCCGTTCCTCGGCATCGGGGACAGCCCGTGGGTGGGCCTGGCGCACTTCACGGACTTCTTCACCAACCCGGACTTCCCCCGGCTGCTGGCCAACACGCTCGTCCTGGCGCTGCTGAACCTGTGCGTGGCGTTCCCGCTGACGATCGTCCTGGCGATCCTGCTCAACGAGCTGCGGCTGAACCTGCTCAAGCGCACGGTGCAGACGCTGGTCTACATCCCGCACTTCCTGTCCTGGACGGTGGTCGCGTCCCTGACCTACCTGCTGCTGTCGGTCGAGGCGGGGCCGCTGCTGCAGCTGATCCAGTCGGTGACGGGTTCGGAGGTCACCCCGCTCACCGATCCGGGGTGGTTCCGGGCGCTCATCGTGGCGCAGGAGGTCTGGAAGAACACCGGCTGGGGGACGATCATCTTCCTGGCCGCGCTGGCCACCGTCGACCAGGAGCAGTACGAGGCGGCCATCGTCGACGGGGCCGGCCGCTTCCAGCGGGTCTGGCACGTGACGCTGCCGTCCATCCGCGGCACGATCGTCATCATGCTCGTGCTGGCCATCGGGCAGATCCTCAACACCGGGTTCGAGCAGATCTACCTGATGACCAACGCGCTGAACCGCAGCGTGGCCGACGTCTTCGACACCTACGTCTACTTCGTCGGCATCACCCAGGGCGCCTACAGCTACTCCACCGCCGTCGGGCTGTTCAAGGCCATCGTCGGCGTGGTGCTGGTGCTCGGCGCCGACCGCCTCGCCAAGAAGCTCGACGGATCGGGGATCTTCTGATGGCCCGTGAGCGCTACCGCTTCAACACCCCGGCCGGGCGCGCGTTCGACGTCGCGAACGTCGTCGTGCTCAGCGTCATCGGGCTCGTCGCGGTGCTGCCGTTCCTGTACGTGATGGCCGGCTCGTTCGCGACGGAGGCGGAACTTTCCCGCCGCGCGTTCTTCGTGTGGCCGGAGGAGTGGACGCTGGAGTCCTACCGCTCCATCCTCTCCTCCCCCGCGTTCGTCCGCGCCATGGTCACCACGGTCCTCGTGACCGTGGTGGGCACCGCGATCCAGCTCCTGCTGACGGTGACGATGGCGTACCCGCTGGCGAAGAAGTCCCTGCCGGGGCGCAACCTCGTGCTGGGCATGGTGGTCGTCACCCTCGTCTTCTCCGCCGGCATGATCCCCACGTTCCTCATCGTGCGTGAGCTGGGGCTGCTGAACACCTACTGGGCGCTGGTCCTGCCCATGGCGATCAACCCGTTCAGCCTCATCATCATCAAGAACTTCTTCCAGGCGATGCCTCCGGAGCTGGAGGAGTCCGCCCGCATCGACGGCGCCACCGACGTCGGCGTGCTGCTGCGCATCGTGCTGCCGCTGTCCAAGCCGGTCCTGGCGACGTTCACGCTGTTCTACGCGGTGGGCATCTGGAACGACTTCATGTCGCCGCTGCTGTACCTGAACGACCCGGACATGTGGACGCTGCAGGTGTTCCTGCGGCAGGTGACGGCCGGCGCCGAGATGGCCTCCGGCGAGCTCGACCCGAACTACGTCCCGCCGGAGCAGGGCATGAAGCTCGCCGTCATCGCGGTGGCGACGCTTCCGGTGCTGCTGTTCTACCCGCTGCTGCAGAAGCACTTCGCCAAGGGCATGCTCATCGGCTCGGTGAAGGGGTGAGCGGGGCGCCGGGGAAGCCGCTGCGGATCCACCTGGCGGGCGACTCCACGGTCGCCGCCTGCCCGGCGACGGAGGAGCCGATGTCCGGGTGGGGTGCCCACCTCGGGCAGGTCTCCGGCTGGGCGGTGCGCAACCTCGCCGTCGGCGGGGCGAGCACGGCGTCCTTCCGCGAGGAGGGGCGCTGGGCGGACCTGCTGACACGGGTGAGCCAGGGCGACGTGGTGGTGCTGCAGTTCGGGCACAACGACCAGAAGCGGCCCGGGGAGCTGGACGCCCGCGGCGGGTACTCGTCGAACCTCGCGGCGTTCGTCTCCGAGGCGCGCGACGCCGGGGCCCGGCCGGTGCTGTGCACGTCCGTGGCGCGGCGCCGGTTCACCGGCGCCGTGCTCGAGCCCACGCTGGGCGAGTACCCCGCAGCCGTGCGCGAGCTGGCCGCCCGCGAGGCGGTTCCGCTGGTGGACCTGGAGGTCTTCACCTCCTGGTGGTACGACCAGCTGGGCCCGCAGCGCTCGCGGAAGCTGTTCGTGCACCTGGCGCCCGGGGAGCACCCGTGCTGGCCCGACGGGCTGGCCGACGACACGCACTTCAGCCACCGCGGCGCGCGCGGCGTCGCGGCCTACGTCGCGCGGGCCCTGCCCGCCGTCCTGGACGGGAAGGGGTCGTGAGCACCACGAGCACCAGCACCAGCAGCAGCACGACGAGTTCGAGCACGACCGGCGGGGCGTACCGCAACCCGCTGCGCAGCGCCGGGGACCTCGCGGGCTGGGTGGCCGAGGGCCCGGTGCTGGCCGAACCCGGGCCGGAGGGGACCGTGCTCACCAGCTCGGCCGGCGACCCGGACTCCGACTCCTCGCACTTCACGTTCTGGTGCCCGGAGGTCTTCGCGGACTCGGTGCGCATCTCGGTGGGCTTCACCCCGCTGTCGGGCGAGGGCCTGGCGATGCTGTTCGCCGGAGCCGCCGGCACCGGCGGGGAGGACCTCTTCTCCCCCGCCCTGGCACCGCGCGCCGGGCTGTACCCGCAGTACCACTCCTCGGACGTGCGGGCGCTGCACGTCTCGTTCTACCGGCGCAAGTGGGCGAGCGAGCGGCGCTTCCTGACGTGCAACCTGCGCAAGGCGCCGGGGTTCCACCTCGTCGCGCAGGGCGCGGACCCGCTGCCCCCGCACGAGGACGCGGACGGCCCCTACCGGCTGGAGCTGGTCAAGGACGGCCCGCGGGTGAGGTTCTCGATCGACGGGCTGGAACTGCTGCGCTGGGCCGACGACGGGGCCACCGGCCCGGCCGCCGGTGCCGGGCGCGTCGGCTTCCGGCAGATGGCGCCGCTGGTGGCGCGCTGGAGCGACCTGGAGGTGGAGCGGGCGTGAGCCTGGACGAGCTGACCACGACGACCCCGTCCGCAGCGGCGGGCGACGAGGCGAGCGGCGGGGCGGTGCACGAGGTGCCGCTGCGCTGGATCGACGAGGACCCGCCGGGCGAGCTGCCCGGCGGGGCGACCCTGGGCGTCCCGCTGCCGCGGGGCCTGGTGAGCGGTACGCGGGGCCTGCGCGTCGTGGACGCCGCGGGGGCGGGTGTCCCGGCGCAGTTCTGGCCGCTGGCCACCTGGCCGGACGGCACGACGAAGTGGAGCGGGGTGGCGCTGCCGGCGACGGCGACCCCCTCCCCCGCGTACCGGGTGCTCGTGGCGCCCGGCGCACCGGATGCGCTGCACGACGCCGGGGCACCGGCGGTGCGGGTGGACGAGGACGGCGACCGGGTCGTCGTCGACGCCGGGGAGCTGCTGCTGCGGGTGGACCGCCGGAGCCCGGCGCTGTTCGAGTCGCTGGAGCTGGGGGGCACCGTCGTGGCCCGCGGCGCCCGGCTGGTCAGCGAGCTGGCCGCCGACCCGGACGGGCACCGGCGCACCGCCTTCGCCGGCGCGGTGCACGAGGTCGCCGTCGAGCAGCGCGGCCCGGTGCGCGCCGTGCTGCGCCTGCGCGGGCACCACCGCGGCACGGACCCCGCCGGTGCCGAGCGCGCCTGGTTGCCGTTCACGGTGCGCCTGGTCGTGCACGCCGGCGCCCGCAGCGTGGGCGTGGTGCACTCCTTCGTCTTCGACGGCGACGGCGAGCGCGACTTCCTCGCCGCCCTCGGCGTGCGGGTGGACGTGCCGCTGCGCGCCGAACCGCACGACCGGCACGTGCGCTTCGCGAGCGCCGAGGGCGGGGTGTTCCGCGAGGCGGTGCGCGGGGTCACCGGGCTGCGTCGCGACCCGGGTGAGCCGGTGCGCACCGCTCAGCTCGAGGGCCGGGCGACTCCGCCGGTGCGGACCTGGGCGGACCCGGTGCCGGCCCTGCTGCACCACGTGCCGGCCTGGTCGCAGTACCGGCTGCGCCAGCGCACCGCGGACGGGTTCGACATCGCCAAGCGCCTCGGGCCGGACCGCGGGTGGGTGGGGGCGGCGGCCGGCACCCGCGCGGCCGGGTACGTGTGCCTGGGCGATCCCACCGGCGCGCTCGCCGTGGCCGTGGCGGACTTCTGGCAGTCGCACCCGGCCGGCCTGGACGTCACGGGCGCGGCGGGGCGCCCCGGCGAGGACGCGGCGACGCTGACGGCGTGGCTGTGGTCGCCGGACGCCGCACCGGTGGACCTGCGCGCCTACAACGACGGCGCCTCCACCCCCGACCACGCCTCGCAGCTGGAGGCGCTGGAGATCACCTACGAGGACTTCGAGGAGGGTTTCGCCGACGCGCACGGCACCGGGCGGACCTCGGAGCTGACGTTCACGGCACACCCGGGCACCCCCTCGGCGCAGCGGGTGGCGGACGACGCCCGCGCGGCGGGCGCCGCCCCGCAGCTGGCGGCCACGCCCGCCGCGCTGCACGCGGCGGGGGTGTTCGGGGACTGGGCGCCCGTGGACCGCTCGACGCCGGCGCGCGCCGCGCTGGAGGACCGGCTGGAGTTCCTGCTGGACTTCTACCGCGACCAGGTGGAGCAGCGGCGCTGGTACGGGTTCTGGAACCACGGCGACGTCATGCACGCCTACGACGCCGACCGGCACGTGTGGCGCTACGACGTGGGCGGGTACGCCTGGGACAACTCCGAGCTGTCGCCGGACCTGTGGTTGTGGACGAGCTTCCTGCGCACCGGACGCGCGGACGTGTTCCGCCTGGCGCGCGCCATGACCCGGCACACCGGTGACGTGGACGTCTACCACCTGGGCCGGTGGGCGGGGCTGGGCTCGCGGCACAACGTGCAGCACTTCGGCTGCAGCGCCAAGCAGCTGCGCATCTCCAACCCGGCCTACCGCCGGTTCCTGCACTACCTGACCGCCGACGAGCACACCGGTGACCTGATGGCGGAGCTGGTGGACTCCGACACCACGTTCCTGGCGCTGGACCCCACCCGCAAGGTCCGCGAGGACGCCGCCACGTACGCACCGCGGCGCGAGGCGCTGGCGGTGGGCCTGGGCACGGACTGGGGGTCGCTGGCCGCCACCTGGCTGGCCGACTGGGAGCGCACCGGCTCGCAGCGCTCCCGGGACCGCCTGCTGGGCACGATGGCCGACATCGCCGCCCTGCCGCAGGGCTTCCTCACCGGTGAGGCGCTGTACGACCTGGACCGCGGGCGGTTCGACACCTCCCGGGACCGGATCGCGGTCTCGCACCTGTCGGCGGTGTTCGGCCTGGTGGAGGTCGCCAGCGAACTGGTGGACCTGACGGCCGGGACGCAGGTGGGTGCGGCGTTCGAGGCGGCGTGGCTGCGCTACTGCCGGCTGTTCAACGCCCCGCCCGAGGAGCAGGCCGCGCAGGTGGGGGCGCCGCTGTCGGGCACGCACCTGGAGCAGGCGCACAGCCGGCTGACGGCGTACGCGGCGGCGCGCACGGGCGACGAGCGCCTGGCGCGGCGGGCGTGGGAGGAGTTCGAGCGCGGCGGGGAGTTCCTGCGCGCGGAGGCGTTCACCCGGCGCCGGCTGGAACCGCCGGAGGTCCTGGCGCCGGTGGACGAGGCGCGCACGCTGTCCACGAACGACGCGGCGCAGTTCTCCCTGGCGGCGATCCAGAACCTGGCGCTGGCCGGGCACGCCCTGCCCTGAGGGGCCCGGGCACGACGGAGGGCGCCGACCCCAGCGGGGTCGGCGCCCTCCGTGCGCGTCAGCGCGAGCGGTGCTCGGGGATCAGCGCGAGTAGTACTCGACGACGAGCTGCTCGTCGCAGGTGACCGGGATCTGCTCGCGCACCGGCAGGGCGTTCACCTTGGCGGTGAGCTCCTGGCGCTCCACGTCCAGCCAGCCGGGGATCTCGTTCTCGCTCCAGCCGCCCTCGGCGGCCACGATGAACGGGGTCTTGGCCTTGCTGCGAGGGGCGACCTCCACGACCTGGCCGGGCACGACCCGGAAGGACGGGCGGTCCACGCGGCGGCCGTCGACGACGATGTGGCGGTGCACGACCATCTGGCGGGCCTGGTAGATGGTGCGGGCGAAACCGGCGCGCCACACGACCGCGTCCAGGCGGGTCTCCAGGAGCTGGACGAGGTTCTGGCCCGTCTTGCCCGGCTTGCGCTTGGCGAGGTCGTACGCGCGGCGCAGCTGCGTCTCGCTGACGTCGTACTGGAAGCGCAGGCGCTGCTTCTCGCGCAGCTGCGTGGCGTAGTCCGACGCCTTCTTCTGCTTGCGGCCGTGCATGCCCGGCGGGTACGGGCGGCGGTCCATGTAGCGGGCGGCCTTCGGGGTGAGGGCCACCCCCAGGGCGCGGCTGATGCGCACCTTGGGACGCGCGTTGTTCATTCTTCCTCCAGATCGTAAGGTTAGCCTGACCTCAGTCGAGACGAGCTCGGCGCGGCTGCTGCCGCGAGGTCAGGACGATCGCGCTCCGAGGAGGCACACGTGACCAGGTGGACCACGGCACCGGGCGAGCATTCGGAGCGCACCGGGTCCAACTCTACGGCCTGCGGGCCGGTGCCCCCGACACCGCGGGACCTCCCGCGGCGCACCACGCCCGCGCAGTGGGCCCGCACGCTGGCCCAGGGCGCGACCCCGGGCACCCTGCACCTGCCCCGCTCGGCCTCGGCCGGGAGCTGCCCGCACCACGGCCCGGCCGTGCGCGGCACCGGCCCCCGCGGCGCCGGCCGCACCGACGCGCACCGGGTGCAGCACCTCACCGACCCCCACGGCGGGCTGCTGCTGCTCGTGGGCACCGGTGACGCCCTGCACGAGCGGCTGGTGGGGCTGGCCGACGAGGCGGGCGGAGCACCGGCGGGAGCCTCGGGGGTTCCGGCGGTGCTGGACGTCCTGGACGTGCCGCCCGGTCAGGCGGCGCTGCCGCGCGCGCGCCTGTGCGCCACCGGCTGGGTGGAGGCGCTCGACGTCGCCGGGCAGCGCGAGCTGGCGCAGGCGGTGGCGACGGTGCACCCGCTGGGGGCGCTGCTGGACGTCGGCACGTCTCGCGCCCTGTGGCGCCTGGAGGTGGCGGAGGTGCGGGTGACGACCGCCGAGGGCGTGCACCTGCTGGACGAGGAGGCCGTCGCGGCGGCGACCGCGGACCCCTTCTACGCGGACGAGGACGGCGTCGTGACCCACCTGGAGGCCGAGCACCGCGACGCGCTGGTGGCCTGGGTGCTGCGCGAGCTGGAGCCGGGCGAGGCGGTGCGCACCCGGGAGGTCTCGGTGGTGGGCCTGGACCGCTACGGCCTGGACGTGCTGGTCACCGCGGGCTCGAGCACCCGGGTGCTGCGGGCCGCCTTCCCGCGGCCGGCGGGCGGGCCGCACGAGCTGCGCGCCGCCCTGTGCGCGGCGCTGGGCTGCCCGTGCGGTGGCCTGGCGGGCTGATCCGGCCCACCGGTCACCACCGGCCCGCCCAGCACCACCCGCTCAGTACCAGTTGTTGGCCTTCGAGTGCGACCACGCCGAGCACGGGGCGCCGTAGCGGTTCTCGATGTACTGCAGCCCCCAGCTGATCTGGGTGACGGGGTTGGTCTCCCAGTCCGCGCCGGCGGAGGCCATCTTGCTGCCGGGCAGGGCCTGCGGGATGCCGTAGGCGCTGGAGGTGGGGTTGTCCGCGTCCCACTGCCAGCCGCTCTCCTTGGTCCACAGCGAGTCCAGGCAGGAGAACTGCGACTCGCCCCAGCCGCGCTCGGCCACCATGGCGCGGGCGACGGACCTCGGGTCGCGCTGGGCGCTGCGGGCCGCCTCCGCGGCGGCCGCGGCACGGGCCTCCTCGGCCAGCCGCGCGGCCTCGGCGGCGGCGGCCTCCTCGGCGGCCCGGCGGGCCTCCTCGGCGGCGATGCGCTCGGCCTCGAGGCGGGCGTCGGCGACGGCCCGCTCCTGGCGCGCGGAGAACCAGGCGGCGGAGCGGGTGACCTGCAGCTGCTCGTTGGCGGCGGCCACCAGGTGGTCGGGCACCGCGGCCTCGGCCTCGGGGGCCGGGCCGCCGGTCAGGGCGACCACGCCGAGGACGGCGGCGCTGACGGCGACGACGCCGGGAGCGGCCAGCCGCGAGAAGCGACGGGTGCCGCGCGCACGTCGGGCCGCGCGGGTCGGGGTGGCCCCCTGCGGGCGGGGGTCCTGCGGGCTGTCGTGCTGGGGGGTGCTCGGCAAACCGGGCCTTCCCTCGGTCGCCGGCCCACGCCCGGTCGAGTCGCGTCCACCCCGCCGGCGGGCCGCCGCCGCCTCGCGCTGGAGGCGGCGGCCGTGGGGCCCGGTCGGCACCGCGTCGGCCGCCGGACGGCCGACCGCGGTGCTCGCGCGCCGGCGGGCGGGACGCCGGCCGGCAGCGACGAGGTGCTGTCGGTCCGGAACGGTGCCCCGGCCCCGGCGGTGGAGGCAAACTCGCTACCGCAGATTCGTCACGCTGAGGTAACACCACCGCAACGATCCGTGGATTTTCGTGAGCCTTCTCACACCCTGCCCCCTTCTCGAGGGGTTTGGTGCGCCCGACGAACGGGAAAGTCGCCCCCTTCAACGACTCAGCGGATCACCATGATCACGCTCCGAAGTCATTCAGCAGTTCGGTGACCAGCGCGGCCACCGGCGAGCGCTCCGAGCGGGTCAGCGTCACGTGCGCGAACAGCGGGTGCCCCTTGAGCGCCTCCACCACCGCCGCGACGCCGTCGTGCCGGCCCACCCGCAGGTTGTCGCGCTGGGCCACGTCGTGCGTCAGCACGACCTTCGAGCCCTGCCCGATGCGCGAGAGCACCGTCAGCAGCACGTTGCGCTCCAGCGACTGCGCCTCGTCGACCACCACGTAGGCGTCGTGCAGGGACCGGCCCCGGATGTGCGTCAGCGGCAGCACCTCCAGCATCCCGCGGTCCACGACCTCCTCCAGGACCGCGGGGGCGACCAGCGCCTCCAGCGTGTCGAAGACCGCCTGGCCCCACGGCCCCATCTTCTCGGCCTCGGTGCCCGGCAGGTACCCCAGCTCCTGCCCGCCCACGGCGTACAGCGGGCGGAACACCACCACCTTGCGCTGCTCGCGGCGCTCCATCACCGCCTCCAGCCCCGCGCACAGCGCCAGCGCCGACTTGCCCGTCCCGGCGCGCCCGCCCAGCGACACGATGCTCACCGACGGGTCCAGCAGCGCGTCCAGCGCGATGCGCTGCTCCGCCGAGCGCCCCCGCACCCCGAACGCCTCCCGGTCGCCCTTGACCAGCCGCAGCTGCTTGTCCGCCCCCACCCGGCCCAGCGCGTGCCCGCGCGGGGAGGACAGCACCACCCCGGTGTTCACCGGCAGTTCGCGCGCCTCCGGGTGCTCCACCGCCCCCGCCTCGTAGAGGGCGGCGACCTCCTCGGCCGTCGCGGTCAGCTCCGCCACGCCCGTCCAGCCGGAGTCCGGCGCCAGCTCCGCGCGGTACTCGTCCGCGGCCAGGCCCACCGCGGAGGCCTTCACCCGCAGCGGGACGTCCTTGGACACCACCGTCACGTCGTGGCCCTCGTCGGCCAGGTTGCGCGCCACCGCCAGGATGCGGGTGTCGCCGGCGGTGGCCAGCGGGCCGGTGCGCAGCGACGAGGGCAGCGAGGCGGCGTCGGTGTGGTTCAGCTCCACCCGCAGCGTGCCGCCCTCCTCCCCCACCGGCACCGGCCGGTCCAGCCGGCCGTGCTGCACCCGCAGGTCGTCCAGGCGGCGCAGCGACTCGCGGGCGAAGTACCCCAGCTCGGGGTGGTGGCGCTTGCCCTCCAGCTCGCCGACCACCACCAGCGGCAGGACCACGTCGTGCTCGGCGAAGCGGCTCAGCGCCGCGGGGTCGGACAGCAGGACGGAGGTGTCCAGGACGAACGTGCGGCGCGCGGGGCTGGAGCTGGTGACCACGGACGTCTCCCGTTTCCGGGGGCCGGGGCGAGCGCGCCCGGACCCCCTGGGTCAGCGGCGGACCGGGACCTCGGGCCACCCGCGCGGGCGACCCGGGACCGGGCCTCCCCGCTGCGCTGGACAGCACGCACGGCGACCTCCCGGACGGGCGGCGGGCGCCACCCGACAGCGACGACGCTAGTGGCGCACCCGTTGCGCGGCGGGCCGAACACGCCCACGGGCGCACCCGTCCGGGTGAGCATCCGGTGACGTGCGGGCGACCACCCGGCGACACCGGCGGGCGCAGCGCCCGGGGCCCGCGGGCTCAGGCGCCGAAGCGGCGCTCGCGGGCGGCGTAGGAGCGCAGCGCCCGCAGGAAGTCCACCTTGCGGAAGTCCGGCCACAGCACCTCGCAGAAGTACAGCTCGGTGTGCGCGCTCTGCCACAGCAGGAACCCCGACAGCCGCTGCTCGCCGGAGGTGCGGATGACCAGGTCCGGGTCGGGCTGGCCCTTGGTGTACAGGTGCGCGGCGATGTGGTCCACGGTGAGCACGTCCGCCAGCTCCTCGATCGGCGTGCCCGCGGCGGCGTGCTCGCGCAGCAGCGAGCGCACCGCGTCGGCGATCTCCTGACGGCCGCCGTAGCCGATCGCCACGTTCACGACCGCTCCGGCCACGTCCGCGGTGGCCCGCTCCAGCTCCCGCAGGCGCCCCGCCGTCGCCTCCGGCAGCAGCTCCAGCGCACCCACGGGGTGGATCCGCCAGCGCCGCGCCGCGGCCAGGCGCGCCACGCAGTCCTCGACGATCTCGATGAGCGGCGCCAGCTCCGCCTGCGGCCGGAGCAGGTTGTCGGTGGACAGCAGGTAGAGGGTGACGACCTCGATGCCCTCGTCGTCGCACCAGCCCATGAACTCCACGACGCGGTCCGCGCCGGCGCGGTGGCCGTGCGCGCTGGGTGCGCCGAAGGCCTTGGCCCAGCGGCGGTTCCCGTCGAGGATGATCCCGACGTGGCGCGGCAGGACGGACGGGTCCAGCGACCGTTCCAGCCGCCGCCCGTACGCGCCGTAGAGGAGATCCCGGAAGGCCATCGGCGCTCACCGTATACCCGTGTCCCCGAGCACCGGCCGGATCACCGCACACCGAACCTACGGTCCCGTAGCGTACGGTCGGGCCATGACCGTCCTCCCCGCTCCGCCGGCCGCCGCGGCGAAGCCCCGGTGGCGCGGCTGGCTGCACACCTGCGCCTTCCCCGCCGCGCTCGCCGCCGGGGGCGCGCTCGTCGCACTGGCCCCCACGAGGGCCGCGCGGGCGGCCGCCGGCGTCTTCACCGGCACCGCCGGCCTGCTGTTCGGCACCAGCGCGGTCTACCACCGCGGGACGTGGTCACCGCGGGCGAGCGCCGTGCTGCGCCGCCTGGACCACAGCAACATCTTCCTCATCATCGCCGGCACCTACACCCCGCTCGCCGTGACGACGATGCCCCGGAGCGAGGCCCGCTCGCTGCTGACGCTGGTGTGGGCGGGCGCCACGGCGGGCGTGGCCTTCCGCGTGCTCTGGCTCGGCGCCCCCCGCTGGCTCTACACGCCGGTGTACGTGGCCCTCGGCTGGGTCGCGGTGGGGCACCTGCAGGACTTCGCACGCGGCGGCGGTCGGTCCGTGGCGGCTCTCGTCGTGGCGGGTGGGGCGCTGTACTCCGCGGGCGCGGTCGTCTACGCGCTCAAGCGCCCGAACCCGAGCCCGCGCACGTTCGGCTTCCACGAGGTGTTCCACGCCTGCACCGTGGCGGGTTTCGCCTGCCACTGCACCGCCATCGCGATCGCGACGGCCCGGCACCGCTGAACCCCGGGCGCTCGCCCGCGGCGGGGTCCGCGTCCGGGTGGTGCGGTGGTGGGGTCGACGGGCTCTCCGCCCACTGCCGGGTGCACCACCTCGCCCGGGTGCGCGGGGTGGGCTCCGGACGCCCGTCGACCCCACCACCGCACCACCCTGCGACCGCACCACCCTGCGACCTCACCACCCTGCGACCTCACCACCCGCCCCCCTCCCCACGGTGGTCATGCACGGTTGAACCTTCAACACCGCAAGATCACGGCCGAGCGTGATCTGGTCTTGAGAGATCGATCACCGGGACGCGCAGGAGGGTGGTGGCGGGTGCGGAGGTCGGAGCCCGCCCCGCGCACCCGGGCGAGGTGGTGCACCGAGCAGCGGGCGGAGAGCCGGCCGCAGCACCCGCCGCCGCCCCACCACGGCGAGCACCACCACGGCGAGCACGGGGACGTCCCGGGGCGACGGCTCAGGGCAGGCGCGCACCCACCGCGGCGGCGAGCGCGGCCACGTCGGTGGTGGGCGCGTCGCACACCTGGCCGCGGCACACGTAGGCGGCGGCCCGCCCGTCGACCAGCCCCCGCTCGGCCAGCAGCGGCGGGTCCGTCTCGCCCGGCACCCCGCGCGCCACCACCAGGCCCGGCGCGGTGCCCGCCAACGCGGTCCGGTGCAGCTCCGCGGCCGCCGGGTCACCGGGCCCTCCGAGGACGGCGACCTCCCGCGGGCCGTCGCGCAGCGCCTCCGCGACCGCCAGACCCCACCCGGCGAAGCGGGGCGCCTGGGCGGCGAGCGCGGTCACCACGCCGAGCGAGCCGATCGCGGCGCCGGTGCAGCGGGACTCCCCCGTCAGCGCCCCCACCGACAGCAGCGCCCCGGCGGCGGCCGTCCACCCGGAGGGGGTGGCCCCGTCGGAGGGGTCCGAGGGGCGTTCGGCGCCGGCGCGCGCGGCGAGCAGGGCGGGGTCGACCGCGTGCGCGGCGACGTCGTGGAACCCGCCGCCGTCGGCGGCGAACTCGCCCAGGACCTCCTCGCACACCTCCCGCGCCACCGCGGCCCACCCGTGCTCCCCGGTCGCGGCGTGCAGGGCCAGCAACCCCTCGGCGAGATCGCCGAGGTCCTCCAGCACGGCCGCCGGCTCGCCCGCGACGCCGTCGCGGGAGACCCGCCGCCAGCGGCCGTCGACCCGGTGCACGCGCACGAGGAACTCCGCGGCGGTGCGGGCGGCGAGCAGCAGGTCCGGGCGGGCCAGCAGCGCGCCGGCCTCGGCGAGCGCGGCGACCGCGAGCCCGTTCCAGGCGAGGACGACCTTGTCGTCGCGGGTGGGCTGGGGGCGGTCGGCGCGGGCGGCGGCCAGGCGCTCGCGCACCCGCAGCCAGCGGGTCAGGTCCCCGCCGTCCAGGGCGCGGGTCAGGCGGGCGGTGGAGGTGCCGTGCTCGAAGGTGCCGGCCTCGGTGACGCCGAGCAGTTCCGTGGCCCAGGGGCCGTCGTCGATGCCGAGGACCTCCACGAGGTCGCCGGGCGTCCACACGTAGGTGGCGCCCTCGACGGCGTGAACCCGTCCGTCGGCGTCCAGGACGGGGGTGTCGGCGTCCAGCGAGGCGGCGAACGCGCCCTCGGGGGTTCCCAGGCCGGTGACGATCCACTCGCACGCCTGCTCGGCCACCCGCCGGTGCTCGGCGTTCCCGGTGGCGCGCCAGGAGTGCAGGTACGCCCGGGCCAGCAGCGCGT
This sequence comes from Kineococcus auxinigenes, assembly GCF_050871525.1. Lineage (NCBI taxonomy): Bacteria > Bacillati > Actinomycetota > Actinomycetes > Kineosporiales > Kineosporiaceae > Kineococcus > Kineococcus auxinigenes. Next base: position 168,407 of record NZ_JBKBCT010000002.1, read on the forward strand.
TGTCGTACAGCATCTTCTCGAAGTGCGGCACGACCCAGCCGGCGTCCACGGCGTAGCGGGCGAAACCGCCGGCGACCTGGTCGCACGTCCCGCTGCGGGCCATGGCCGTCAGGGTCCGCTCCGCCAGCCCCGCGGCGAGGTCGGAACCGGTGCGGGCGGCGTGGCGCAGGAGGAACTCCACGACCATCGACGGCGGGAACTTCGGGGCGCCGCCGAACCCGCCGTGCACGGTGTCCTCCTCGCGCGCGAGGGCGGCGACGGCGGCGGTGAGGTCGTCGTCGGTGGGCGGGGCGCCACCGGAGGGCACGTCGGCCGAGCCGAGGGCCCGGGCGATGCGCGCGCTGGAGCCGAGGACCTCCTCGCGGCGGTTCCGCCAGGCGTCGGTGACCGCGTCGAGGACCTGGCCGAAGGAGGGTGCCTGCGGGTGCGGGCGCGGCGGGAAGTAGGTGCCGGCGAAGAAGATCTCCCCGGTGGGGGTGCAGAACGTCGTCATGGGCCAGCCGCCCTGGCCGGTCAGGGCGGTGGTGGCGGCCATGTGCACGGCGTCGACGTCGGGGCGCTCCTCGCGGTCGACCTTCACGCACACGAACCGCTCGTTCATCCGCGCCGCGGTGGCGGGGTCCTCGAAGGACTCGTGGGCCATGACGTGGCACCAGTGGCAGGCGGCGTACCCGGTGGACACCAGCACGGGCACGTCGCGCCGGCGCGCCTCCGCGAACGCCTCCGGGCTCCACTCCCACCAGTCGACGGGGTTGTCGCGGTGCTGCTGCAGGTACGGGCTGCGGGAGTGCTGCAGGCGGTTGGCCATGTGCCCACGCTGCCACAGGGGGGTGGTCACGACCCGCCGGCGCCACACGCCGGAGCCCCTGCGCTCGCTCACCGGAGACGCGGTCGAGGAGCTGCGACGGCCGTGGTCTCGTCGTCCGGTCGTGGAGACCGTGTCGCGCGTCCGTCGTCCCGCCCGCGTCTCGCACCCACGACCGCGACGGCGACGACACCCGCCGCCCCGGCCGCCACGAGCACCAGCCCGCTGAGGACACCCGAGACCCGGTCGGGCCGGGGAAGACGGTCGGGCACCGTGAACACGCCCAGCACGAACGGCTCGAGCAGGGCCCCGGCAGGCACGGTGAGACGGGCCGGCAAACCCCCGAGGCCCCTGCGTCGGGCCACGACCCCGACCACGCCCAGCGGTCCACCCGTGAGGGCGGCGATCGCGAACCACCCGGCGTTCTCCACCCAGACGGTCGGTGCGAAGACGTCGAGCAGCTGGCCGGCCCCGTAGTGCACGGCCAGTGCCGTGAGCGGGGCCACGACTCCTGCGAGGACGCCGTGCACCGGCTGCCGGACGAGCCAGCCGGACAGGACAGGCAGCCCGGCCCAGACCACGCCCGCGTTGAGCACCTTGCTGACGGTCCAACGAGCCGTCAGCAACCCGTCCGCCTCACCCGACGGCTGGCTCGTGGTCGCGACGTTCGAGGCGAGCGACAGCAGCGCCAGGACCACAGCGGCGGCGAGAACCAGCCACCACCTCCTGCCTGCCGCGACCGGAGCGCGGGCGCGGCCGTACCCGTCGCTGGGCAGCGCGGCGCCCCTTCCCGCACGGACCGGGCGCTCCGCCGGCGTCGACGCCCCGTGCGGCCGCTCACTCACGAGAGTTCCTCGACCGCGAGCCGTCGGCGGTGAGCGACCACGGCGGCGAGCAGGGCGGATGCACGCACGAGCACCGCCAAGAGGCCCCACGCGGCGGTGAGCGCGCCCAGGGCTGCCGCGCCGAGGCCGGAGAGCGTCATGACGACGAGGACGGTGTCGAGGCCGGAGCCGCTCTCGAGGCCGGCGGGACCGTAGGTCGCCGCGAAGCCCGACGACCAGCCGGTGGCGTTGACCAGGGGCGCAGCGACGACCAGCGGCAACCCGTAGGCGGTGCCCGCAGCAGCGAGCGGGTGGCGGACGATCCGTTCACCGCCGGCCTCGCGGTGGGGGCGCAGCACGCGCGCCGAGGCGTAGCAGACGGTCGGCCCGACCACCGCGTAGACCACCGCCGCCGCCGAACCGAGGGCCCCGCCGAAGACGGCCCACAACGGGGTCGGCACCGCGAGCCCGAGGGACCAGAGCGCGACGACCGGCACGGCCGCCAGCGCGCACGCACGACGCGGCGTGCTGGCCCGGCGCCATCCACGCACAGGGGCCGGCACCGTGACCACGGGCTTCGCCCAGTGATCCCGCACCCCCTCCACGCCCCTCACCCTGCCGCAGGTCGACGCCCCCCGGCAGTCCCACCACGCGAGCAGGCACCAGCGGTGCACGACCTCTCCACAGACACCCCGCGCGCCGTGGCGTCACCCGCTCCGCTGCGCCCCACCACGGTGGAGCACTCCCCGTCGCCGGCCACGGGCTGGGGGTGGTGCCGGTACCGACGCGTCCCGGTCGACCCGGCCACGCAGGACCGCGCGGTCACGCCGCCGGCCCCGCGTTCTCGCCGGGAGGTGGACGCAGCCGGCAGGACCCACCGATGACTCCCGCACGCCTGCCCGGTCCCACGACCATGAGCTCCGTGCCCCCGCCGCTGACCACCGCCCAGACCACCGCCGCCGTCGCCGACGAGCGAGTGCGCCTGGCCGACTGGGCAGCGGCCCTGACCCGGGAGCAGTGGCAGGCCCCCTCGCTGTGCGAGGCGTGGACGGTGCGCGACGTCCTGGCCCACCTGACCACCACCACCCGCTTGAGCGTGCCGCTGCTGGCACGCGAGGCGATCAGGGCCCGCGGTTCCTTCGACCGCCTGGAGGTCAACCTGGCCGCCGCCCGCGCGCAGCGCCACAGCACCGCCGAACTGCTCCAGCAGCTGCGCGCCAGCGCTGAGTCCTCCCGGCGCTTCCCCGGCAGCAGCCCCGTGGACCCCCTGATGGACCTGGTGATCCACGCGCAGGACATCGCGCGCCCCCTGCACCTGGCCTACCGCACCCCCGAGCACGTCGTCACCGCCTGCCTGGAGCACGTGGTCGGCAACCGCTTCACGGGCGCCCCGGAGCGCGTGGCCGGGCTGCACCTGGTCTCCACCGACTCCGGCTGGACGCACGGCACGAGCAGCGAGCGCGGTGACGGCCGGCGCGGTGGCAGCGAGGTGCGCGGGCCCGGCCTGGACCTGCTGCTGGCGATCTCGGGCCGACGCGCCGGGCTGGACGCGCTGTCCGGTCCGGGCGTGGACGCCCTGAGCGAGCGACTGCGACCGGCGTGAACCACCCCGGCAGGACGCAGGGCCTTGCCGCCGTCCGCGTGCTGCGACGAGCCCGGGCGTGCCGACCCGGTGTCGGTGTCCAGCGCTGGGAGTGCGACCAGCCGGCACAGCCGCACGCCGAGGGGAGAGCCGTCGTGGCTCAGTACGCCGTCCTGGTCCACGCGGGCGGCGGCGTGGAGGTCCGGGCCGTCCACAGCGGTGGGGTCGTGCAGCGCGCCGGCCGCTGAGGCGACGGGGGGCGATCCGGGACGACCGGAGCGCCACCGGCAGCCGGCCCAGCTCGCGACCGCGCGCCCTACCGCAGCAGCACCTCGTCCACGGCGACCTCCACGTTCCACCCCGGCGGGGTCCCCCGCTCGGTGATCTCCGCGGTCTGCCGGAAGGTGCAGCGGTTCGCGCTGACGTCGACGTCCTCGCCGACGACCACCACGTCGGGGTGCCGCTCGTGGGCGCCGGGCTTCCACGCCCAGTCCGCGACCGCGAGGTGCCCGGCGCCGGCGAGCAGGCCGGTCAGCCGGGTGCACGCGATCTGGTGCCGGAAGGTGGGCTGAGGGGCACGTGCAGCTTCCCGTCGACGTACTCGCCGCGGACGCCCTCGCCGAGCGCGACGTGCTCGTCCCGGGACATGGGGACGTCCCGGGCGCCCGCGTGCGTCTGCGCGCTCACGTCCCCGACGCCAGCCGACGGCTCCGCAGCCCGGTACCGCGCCGCGACCCCCGGTGCGGCAGGGTGGTCGCGTGAACGACGCACCGCGGCGCTTCGGGGTCCTCGGCACCGGCCACTGGGCGCGGACCTGCCACGGGGCGGCGCTGGCCGCCCACCCGGACGTGGAACTGGTCGGCTTCGCCGGCCGTGACCCGGCCAGGGCCGCCGCGGTGGCCGATCAGGTCGGCGGGCGCGGTTTCGCCTCCGCGGAGGAGCTGATCGAGCAGGTGGACGCGGTGACGATCGCGCTGCCCCCGCACGTGCAGGCGCCGCTGGCGGCGCGCGCCGCCCGGGCGGGCCGGCACGTGCTGGTGGAGAAACCCCTGGCGCTGGACGTGGCGGCCGCCGACGACGTGGTGGCGGCGGTGCGCGAGGGCTCGGTCGCCTCGGTGACGTACGCGACGTACCTGTTCCAGCCGGACGTCACGCGCTGGCTGGACGAGATGCGCGCCCTGGCCGCCGAGCACGGCCCGTGGGAGGGGGCGATCGCCCGCTGGGCCGGCACGATCGACGTGCCCGGCAACCCGTACGGCGCCTCGGCGTGGCGCCGTGAGCGCGGCGGCCTGTGGGACACCGGCCCGCACGCGCTGTCGATCCTGCTGGAGCTGCTGCCGCCGGTGGAGCGGGTCAGCGCCGGTCGCGGCGTGCGCGACGCGGTGAACGTCGCGCTGGAGCACGCCGGCGGCGCCGGCAGCGCGCTGTCGCTGACGCTGACCGCGCCGGCCGGGGCGGGCGGGTCGTTCGCGACGGTGTGGGGACCGGGCGGGCGGCACGACCTGCCGCGCTTCCACGGCACCCCGCAGGAGGGGTTCGCCCGCGCGGTGGACCAGCTGCGCGAGTGCGCCGCCACCGGGCGCGAGCACCCGCTGGGCGTGGGGCGCGCGCGCGAGGCGGTCGCGGTGCTGGCCGCCGTGGAGGAGCACCTGGCGCGCCCTGCCGGCGAGCGCACCACGCCGGTGCCGCGCCGCTGAGGTTCAGCCCTGCCGGCGTCCGTCCGGCTGCCCGGCGTCGCCGCGGGTCCGTGCCGCGGCGGCCTCGGCGCGCTCCTCGGCGTCCAGGCGGGCGCGCTGGTTCACCCGCTGCACCCGGCGGGCCATGCCGCGCCCGAGGAGGTACAACGCCATGGCCAGGGCGAAGAGGGTCACGAACCCCCACAGGCCCGGGGTGACGAGGTCGGGGTCGATCGACACCCCCTGGGTGGGCGTCGACGTGGCCGTCGAGGTCTCCGTCGAGGCGGGCGCCGGGGCCGCGGCGAGCACCGGGGCACCGCCGCTCACGCCGGCACCCGCGCGCGCAGCCCGGCGAACAGGTCGTCCTCGGGCAGGTCGGTGGGCACGTGCGAGACGGCGAGGTGGTAGTCCTCGGTGGGCCACAGCTCGCGCTGCAGCTCGTTCGGCACGCCGAAGAAGAACCCGTCGGGGTCGATCTGGGTGGCGTGGGCGAGCAGGGCGCGGTCGCGGGTCTCGAAGAAGTCGGCGCACTCCACGCGGGTGGTGATCTCCAGCTCCACGCGCTTCGGCGCCGCGGGGTCCTCCTCCGCCTTGCGGATGCGCTCCATCCACTCCCCGTAGGGCGACTGCATCCCGCGGGCGAGCAGCGCCTCGTGGAAGGTCGTCATGCGCTCGAGGGAGAAGTTGGCGTGGTAGTAGAGCTTGGAGGTGCGCCAGGCCTCGCCGGCCAGCGGGAAGCGGTCCGGGTCGGCGGCGGCGTCGAACGCCGCGCGGGAGACCCGGTGGCACATGATGTGGTCCGGGTGCGGGTAGCCGCCGGACTCGTCGTAGGTGGTCATCACGTGCGGGCGGAACTCGCGCACCACGTGCACGAGCGCGTTGACGGTGAACTCCTCCGGCTCCAGCGCGAAGCAGCCCGCCGGCAGCGGGGGCAGCGGGTCGCCCTCGGGCAGGCCGGAGTCCACGTAGCCGAGCCAGCGGTGCTGCACGCCCAGGACGCGCGCGGCCTCGGCCATCTCCCGGCGCCGGTACTCGGCCATGTCGCGCAGCATCCGCGCGTCGCCCTGCAGCCGCGGGTTGAGCACGTCGCCGCGCTCGCCCCCGGTGCAGGACACGACGAGGACCTCCACGCCCTCGGCCGCGTAGCGCGCCATCGACGCGGCGCCCTTGCTCGACTCGTCGTCCGGGTGCGCGTGCACGGCCATCAGCCGCAGCGTCTCCGCCACTGGGCTCCTCCTCCACTCCCCCGCCGTCGCCACCCCGCCCGCGGCGGGTGCGACCATCGGGGCACCATCCTCGCCCACCGCGCCGGGCGGCGGCACACCCCCCTCCGGCGCCCGCCCGCACCCCCGGGAGCACCGCGTGCCCAGCGACACCACCGACGACCTGCTCGCGACCCGCTACGGGCGCCGGCCGCGCCCGGACCGGCCCTGGTACCGGCGGCCGCTGCCGCTGGCCGCGGCGGTGCTGGGGGCGGTGCTGGTCCTGGCGTACGGGGTGTGGGTCGCGGTGTGGCAGACGCAGGGCCCGGCCTACACGGTGATCTCCCACAGCGTCCTGGACGACGGCACGGCGCAGCTGCGCTTCGCCGTGGCGCGCGAGCCGGGCACCGCGGTGCAGTGCACCGTTCACGCCCTGGACTCCTCCTCCGCGGAGGTGGGGCTGCTGCGGGTGGACGTGCCCGCCGGCCCGGAGCGGGAGGTGCAGCAGGAGGTGCGGCTGCGCACCACGTCCCGGGCGGTCACCGTGCAGGTGGAGTCCTGCGCCGCGGTGGATGGCTGAGCCCGGCGGGGCTAACCTGGTCGTTTCGAGTCGCTCGCTCCCGCGGTCGCGGGGCCGGGCGACTCGGTGTTTGGGGCGGGCACCAGGACTCGCCCGAGGACGTGCGACGAGGAGCGAGCAACCGTGAGCGAGACGACCAGCGGCAGCGTCACCTGGCTGACCCAGGACGCCTACGACCGGCTGAAGGCCGAGTTCGAGCACCTCTCCGGCCCGGGCCGCACCGAGCTCGCCAAGCGCATCGAGCAGGCCCGCGAGGAGGGTGACCTCAAGGAGAACGCCGGGTACCACGCGGCCAAGGAGGAGCAGGGCAAGCAGGAGCTGCGCATCCGGCAGCTGCGCCACCTCCTGGAGACCGCCAAGGTGGGCGAGGCGGCCCCCTCGGCGTCCGGGGAGGTCACCCTCGGCTCGGTGGTGACGGTGGAGCTGGCCGGCGAGGAGATGCGCTTCCTGCTGGGCAGCCGCGAGGTCGGCGACGCCGGGGGGATGGACGTGTACAGCGAGCGCTCGCCGCTGGGTGCGGCAGTGCTGGGCCGCAAGCCCGGCGACGAGGTGAGCTACACCGCCCCCAGCGGCCGGCAGATCCCGGTGAAGGTCCACAAGGTGGAGCCGTTCAGCGGCTGAGCTCCACCGACTGCGGCGCCCCGGCACCACCCGGTGCCGGGGCGCCGCTGCGCCGGGGCCGGGCGGCTAGCGCCGCAGCCGCGGCTCGTCGCCGTCGCGGTGCTCGGTGCCGTCGTTGGGCGCGGGGCGCTCGGGCGCCAGCGGCGCCTCGGACTCCTCGATCTCGGCGACCTCCTCCGTGCGTCGCCCGCCGCGCGCCAGGGCGCCGACCCCGGTGTTCAGCACCGCCACCAGCGGCACGGCGAACAGCGCCCCGACGATGCCGAGGACGGTCGCGCCGGCCGCGACGGCGAGGATGACGGCCAGCGGGTGCACCGCCACGGCGCGGCCCATGAGGAACGGCTGCAGCACGTGGCTCTCGATCTGCTGCACGGCGACGACGACGCCGAGCATGATGAGCGCGGTGACGGGGCCCTGCGCGACGAGCGCGACGAGGACCGCCACGGCCCCCGACAGCAGGGCGCCGACGATGGGGATGAACGCGCCGAGGAACACCAGCAGGCCCAGCGGCACCGCCAGCGGGACCTGCAGGACCGCCGCCCCGATCGCGACGCCGACGCCGTCGGCGAACGCCACGACGATCGTGGCGCGCATGTAGTGGGTGAGCGTGACCCAGGACTGGCGGGCGGCGCCGTCGAGGCGCTCGCGCGCCGGCGGCGGGAACAGGCGCAGCAGCCACGACCACAGGCGCCGGCCCTCCAGCAGGTAGAAGAACGTCGCGAACAGGGCGATGAAGATCCCGGCGACGACGTGGCCGGCGGTGGTGACGACCCCGGTGGCGCCGGAGACGATGGCGTCGCGGTTGGCCGCCAGCGCGTCCTGTGCCTGGTCCACGTAGCCGGACAGCGCCGCCGAGGACACCTGCAGCGGTCCGTCGGCCAGCCACTCCTCGACCTCGTCGATGCCCTGGCTGGCGGAGTCGGACAGGTCCGCGAAGCCGTCGGCGGCCTGGGTGCCGATGAGGGTGAACAGGCCGCCCACGAGCGCCAGCGTCAGCAGCATCGTCAGCGCGGTCGCCAGCGCGCGCGGCACCCCGCGGGCGTCACCCCACGCGACGAGGGGGTTGAGCAGGGCGGTGATCAGCAGCGCCACCAGGACGGGGATGAGCACCGTGGAGACGTAGCTGAGCCCGTACGCGAGGACGACGACGGCGGCGGTGACCACCACCAGGCGCCAGGACCACTCCGCGGCGGTGCGCAGGGCGGGGCTGACGTAGGGGTGGTGGGGGCGGGGGTGCAGGGCGTCGGGCGGTTCGGGGTCGGCGCGCTGCCCCACCAGCTCGGCCGCGCGGTCGGCGGCGCGGTCGGCGGCCCGGTCGGCGGTGCGGATCCGTGGCATGCGCCCCATCGTGCTGTCCGCGGCCGGGACGGGCGCGTCGAGCGCCGCGGGCGGGCGGCGGGGTGTGGGCGGCGCCGAACGGACGTAGGTTCGGCGGGTGAGCACCCGGGACTCCACCGCGACGGCCGCCACCCTCCCCCTCGAACCCCCCGCGCACCTGCCGCGCACGCTCGGTGCGCTGCGCGCCTCCGGCCACGAGCACGTCGGTGTCAAGGCCGAGCTGCGCCGCAACCTGCTGGCCCGCATGCGCGCCGGCGAGGACCGCTTCCCCGGCGTCCTGGGGTACGAGGACACCGTCGCCCCGGAGCTGGAGCGGGCGCTGCTGGCCGGGCACGACGTGGTGCTGCTGGGCGAGCGGGGCCAGGGCAAGACGCGGCTGCTGCGTTCGCTGGTGGGCCTGCTGGACGAGTGGACGCCCGTGATCGCCGGCAGCGAGCTGAACGAGCACCCGTACGCGCCGCTGACGCCCGCCTCGCGCCGGCGGGTGCGCGAGGCGGGTGACGACCTGCCGGTGGGGTGGCTGCACCGCTCGCTGCGCTACGGCGAGAAGCTCGCCACGCCGGACACCTCGGTGGGCGACCTCATCGGCGACGTGGACCCGGTGAAGGTCGCCGAGGGCCGGGCGCTGGGCGACCCGGAGACGATCCACTTCGGCCTGGTGCCGCGCACCAACCGCGGCATCTTCGCGATCAACGAGCTGCCGGACCTGGCCGAGCGCATCCAGGTGTCGCTGCTGAACGTGCTGGAGGAGCGCGACATCCAGGTGCGCGGCTACCAGCTGCGCCTGCCGCTGGACCTGCTGCTGGTGGCCAGCGCGAACCCGGAGGACTACACCAACCGCGGCCGCATCATCACGCCGCTGAAGGACCGCTTCGGCGCGGAGGTCCGCACCCACTACCCGCTGGAGGTGGAGCTGGAGGTCGACCTGGTGCGCCAGGAGGCGCAGACCGTCGCCGAGGTGCCCGAGCACCTGCTGGAGGTGCTGGCCCGGTTCACGCGCGCGGTGCGCGAGTCCCCGGCGGTGGACCCGGCGTCGGGGGTCTCGGCGCGCTTCTCCATCGCGGCGGCGGAGACGGTCGCGGCGGCGGCGCTGCGCCGCTCGGCGCTGGCGGGTGAGGACGGCGAGCCGGTGGCCCGGGTGGGCGACCTGCACACCGTCGTCAGCGTGCTGGGCGGCAAGGTGGAGTTCGAGCAGGGCGAGGAGGGCCGCGAGGCGGAAGTGCTGGAGCACCTGCTGCGCACCGCGGTGGCGGAGACGTACCGGTCCAGGCTGGGGGGTGCGGAGCTGTCGGGGTTCAGCGCGCTGGTCGGCGAGGGCCGCACGATCGAGACCGGTGACCTGGTGCCGGGACGCCGACTGCTGGAGCAGGTGGGCACCGTCCCCGGTCTGGCGCAGGTGCTGGACCGCCTCGGGCTGGGGGACGAGCCGACGGCGGAGCGGGCCGCGGCCGGTGTGGAGTTCGTGCTGGAGGCGCTGCACCTGACCCGGCGCCTGGACAAGGTGGTGCTGGAGGACGGGCGCACCGTGTACGGCAGCTGAACCCTCCCAGTGACAGCCCTTCACTGTCCGTGAGGTCCGGCCTGCTCCCGGGGGACCCGGTGTGCCCGAACGGGTGCAGGTCGTTTGCTGTGCGCACCACCAGGAAACCAACCTCTCCCTGTCACCCGGCTGTCACCGAGAGCAGCGTTTCCCGGGTGTCCTGACGCCGCGGCCCCGCGCCGCCGCCAGCGGCTCGGACAGAGAGACCCCCGATGAGCAGCCCCAGCAGTTCCCCGCACGCCTTCACCGTCCGCGCCTGCGCCTTCCGCGCGGTCCCGCCGTTCGTCGCCCTGGCTCTGGCCGCCGGGATCGCCGGCCCGGCGGCGGCCGCCGCGCCCGTGCAGGTCGAGCGCGCCGAGCGCGGGGTGGACGCGGCCGTCGCGGCCGGGACGTGGACCCCGACGACGTCCGCCTCCCCCACCACCGCGCCCACCGCGACCGCCGCGCCCACCGCCTCCCCGACGACGGGCACGGCCACCAGCGGCGGCTCGGGCACCGCGACCCCCACCCCCGCCCCCGCCGGCGACACCACCGCCCCCGCCGCCGTGCGCTCGCTCACGGCGAAGGGTTCCACCAGCAGCGTCGCGCTGACCTGGAAGAAGAACTCCGAGCAGGACCTCGCCGGGTACCGCGTCTACCGCGCCGTCGACGGCGCCTTCCAGCTCCTGGCCACCACCACGTCGGCGAAGTTCACCGACAAGGGCGCCCCCGCGGGGTTCACCAGCACCTACCGCGTCACCGCCGTGGACCGCACGGGCAACGAGTCCGTCCCCGTGGACGCCACCGCCCTGCGCCGCGACAAGACCGACCCGGGCACCCCGACCGGCCTGGTGGCGACCGCCGCGGCCGGCGGCATCGCCCTGGACTGGGCCGACGGCACCGACGCCGACCTCGCCGGGTACGTCGTCTCGCGCGCCACCGGCACCAGCAGTTCGTACAAGGCCCTGACCGGCACGCCCGTGACCGCCTCGGCGTGGACGGACACCACCGCCGTCGCCGGCACCGCCTACACCTACCGGGTCACCGCCGTCGACCTCAGCGGCAACGACTCGCGCGCCGCGTCCGCGAGCGCCGTGCTGCCCGACGGCGTCGCCCCCGCCACGGTGCGCTCGCTGAAGGCGAAGGGCTCCACCGGCAAGGTGTCGCTGAGCTGGTCGAAGGGCTCGGAGAAGGACCTCGCCGGGTACCGCGTCTACCGCTCGTCCACCGCCGACGGCGCGTTCGAGCTCGTCGGCACCCCGACCTCGGCGAAGTTCAGCGACAGCACGGCGCCCGCCGGGGTGTTCTCGCACTACCGGGTCACCGCGGTCGACGTCAGCGGCAACGAGTCGGCCGCCGCCACGGTCAGCGGGCTGCGCGAGGACCGCACCGCCCCCGCCGCCCCCGCGGAGTTGACGGCGACCCCCGACCTCACCGGCGGCACCGTCGTCCTGGACTGGGCCGACGGCGCCGAGCCCGACGTCGCCACCTGGGTCGTGCAGCGCGCCACCGGGACCAGCGGGTCCTTCAAGACCCTGGCCAAGACGCTCACCGCCTCGACGTTCACCGACACCACCGCCGTCGCCGGCACCGCGTACACGTACCGGGTGGCCGCCGTGGACCTCAGCGGGAACACCGGCGCGCACACCGCGGTCACCGCGACGCTGCCCGACGAGGCGGCGCCCGCCGCGGTGGGCTCGCTGAAGGCGACGACCTCCAGCAGCGGTGTCACGCTGAGCTGGTCGAAGGGCCCGGAGGAGGACCTCGCCGAGTACCGCGTCTACCGGTCGGCCACGGCCGACGGCGTGTTCGAGCCCGTCGGCACCACCACGTCGGCGAAGTTCCGCGACGGCAGCGCGCCCTCCGGCGTGTTCTCGTACTACCGGGTCACCGCCGTGGACCGCAGCGGCAACGAGTCCCTGCCCGCCGCGGTGAGCGTGCTGCGCACCGACCGCGTGGCGCCGGCGGCACCGGCCGGTCTGGTCGCCACCGCGACCGCGGACGGCGTGGCGCTGGACTGGGCCGACTCGACCGAGACCGACCTGGCCGGGTACGTGGTGCAGCGCGCCACCGGCACGAGCACGGTGTTCGACACGCTGACCACGACGGTCCTCGAGACGTCGGAGTTCATCGACACCACCGCCGTCGAGGGCACCGCCTACACGTACCGGATCCGTGCCGCCGACCTCAGCGGGAACCTGTCGGCACCCGGGGCGGGCGTCGCCGCGCTGCGCCCGGACGCCACCGCACCGGCCGCACCGCAGGGCCTGGTCGCCACCGCGGCCGCCGAGGGCACCGCGCTGACCTGGACCGCGGGCACCGAGACGGACCTCGCCGGCTACCTGGTGTTCCGAGCGGAGAACGCCGGCGGGCAGTGGGAACAGCTGACCCCGACCGCCGTGACGGGCACCGCCCACACCGACACCACCGCCCCCGAGGGGGTCCTGGTGGACTACCGCGTCGTGGCCGTCGACGCCGCCGGGAACACCTCGGCGCTGGCCACGGTCCAGGCGCTGCGCCCGGTGGCCGCACCGGTCCCCGTCGTCGACGTCACCGTCGCCCAGGACGGCTCGGGCGACTACACCACCGTGGCCGCGGCCCTGGCCGCCGCACCGGCCGGCACCGCCCCGTTCGTCATCGGCATCCAGCCGGGCACCTACCGCGAGCTGCTGACCGTCTCGCGCTCCGGCGTGACCCTGCTGGGCACCACCGAGAACGCCTCCGACGTCGTCATCACCTACGACAACGCCGCCCGCACCCCCAAGCCGGACGGTTCCGGCACCTACGGCACCACGGGCAGCGCCACGGTGCTCATCAAGGCGAACGACGTCACCACGAAGAACCTCACCATCGAGAACTCCTACGTCGAGACCGGCAGCGGCAGCGAGCAGGCGGTGGCGCTGAAGACCACCGGCGACCGGCTCGTCTTCGACAACGTGCGCCTGCTGGGCGACCAGGACACCCTGTACGCCGACTCCCCGGGGGCCGGGGCGCTGGCCCGCTCGTACTTCGTGAACAGCTACGTCGAGGGTGACGTCGACTTCGTCTTCGGCCGCGGCACCGTCGTCTTCGACCGCTCCACGCTGCACGCCTCCAGCCGCGGCAGCAGCAGCAACAACGGCTACCTCACCGCCGCCAGCACGGACCGGTCGCTGCCCTACGGCTACCTGATCACCGACTCCACCGTCACCAGCGACGCCCCCGCCGGCACGTTCCACCTCGGCCGGCCCTGGCAGCCCAGCGGCGACGTGAACGCCATCGCGCAGGTCGTCATCCGCAACACCGAACTGCCCGCGGCGATCAAGTCCTCGCCGTGGACGGACATGTCGGGAGTCTCCTGGCGGATCGCCCGGTTCTTCGAGTACCAGAACACCGGCGCCGGAGCGGTGGTGAACCCCGACCGCCCGCAGCTGAGCGACCTGGACGCGGCGAAGCACACCAAGTTCACCTACCTCGCCGGCACCGACGGCTGGAACCCCACCGGTGAGGCGGCCCCGGCTGACACCACCGCCCCCGCCACGGTCGAAGGCCTGAGCGCCGAACCCAGCGACAGCTCCGTCACCCTGGCGTGGGCGGCGGGGACCGACGCCGACCTGGCCGGGTACGCCGTCTACCGCTCCACAGCCGAGACGGTCGAGCTCACCGCGGCGAACCGCATCGCCGCCGGCGTGACGGACACCACCTACACCGACCGCACCGCTGCCAACGGCCCGACCTACCGCTACGTGGTCACCGCGGTGGACCGCAGCAGCAACGAGTCGCCGGCGTCCACCGCGGTCACGGCCACCCCGATCGGGGTTCCGCTGCCCGCCCACGACGTCCTCGTGGCGGCCGACGGGACGGGGCAGTTCACGAGCATCGCCGCGGCCCTGGCCGCGGCCCCGGCCGGCACGGTGGCGAGGCCGACCGTCATCGCCGTCAAGCCCGGCGTCTACCGCGAGGCGATCACCATCTCCCGCAGCGGCGTGACGCTCATCGGGACCACCGGCAGGGCCACCGACGTCGTGCTGACCTACGACAACGCCGCCGGAACGATCAACCCGGCCACCGGCACGGCCTACGGCACGGGCGCGAGCCAGTCGGTCCTGGTGAGCGGCAGCAACGTCACCGTCAAGGGCCTCACCATCGAGAACTCCTTCGACGAGGCCGCCTTCACCTACAGCGGCGAGCAGGCCGTGGCGCTGAAGACCACCGGCGACCGTCTCGTGTTCGACAACGTGCGCTTGCTGGGCAACCAGGACACCCTGCTGGTGGACTCCCCCGACGCCCCGAAGATCGCCCGCTCGTACTTCGTGAACAGCTACGTCGAGGGCGACGTCGACTTCATCTTCGGCCGCGGCACCGCCGTCTTCGACCGCACCACGATCCACGCCCTCTCGCGCGGCTCGAGCTCCAACAACGGCTACATCACCGCAGCGAGCACCGCACACACGAACCCCTACGGGTTCCTCATCACGGACTCCACCATCACCAGCGATGCACCCGCCGAGACGTTCCACCTGGGACGGCCGTGGCGCGGGTGGAGCGACGGCTACACGAAGAACGACGTCGTGTACAACTCGCGCGGTCAGGTGACGATCCGGAACACAGCACTGCCTGCGGCCGTCAAGTCCGTCCCCTGGACCGGCATGGACCCCAACCTGTGGACCGACGGCCGCTTCTTCGAGTACCAGAACACCGGTTCCGGGGCAGGCGTGAGCGCCGACCGTCCGCAGCTGACCGACGAGCAGGCCGCCACCTCCACGAAGTGGGCGTACCTGGCCGGCTCCGACGGCTGGAACCCCACCGGCGAGGCGGACCCGGGCACCACCACGCCGGTCACCCCGACCACGCCGGTCGACACCGTCGCCCCGGCGGCGCCGAGCTCGCTGAGCAGCCGGCTGAGCGGCCGCTCCGTCGTGCTGAGCTGGACCGCGCCCGCGGACACCGACGTGGCCGGGTACACCGTGCAGCGCTCCACCGGCGACGGTGCCGCCGTGCAGGTGGCGACGGGCGTGGCCGGCACGACGTTCACCGACACCACGGCGACCCCCGGCACCGCGTACCGGTACGCGGTCACGGCGGTGGACGCCTCCGGCAGCGCCTCCCCCGTCTCCGAGACCGTCAGCGCCACCCCGGTGGACGCCGACGTGGTCGTGGCCGCCGACGGCTCCGGCGACGCCACCACCTTGCAGGCGGGGATCGACCTGCTGAAGAACAACGCCGACTTCACCAGTGAGGGCGGCAAGACCGTCCTGGTGCAGCCGGGCACGTACGACGGCACGGTCACGAGCGGCAACAGGTACGGCGTGACGATCGTGGGCGCAGGGTCCTCTCCGGAGGACACGGTCATCACCGCGGACGGCACGGGCGCGAACGCCACGATGACCATCGCGGGCAACGCCTGGACGCTGCGGAACCTCACCCTGGCCAACACCAACGGTGCCGCGGTGTCGGGCGCGCAGGCCACGGCGCTGCAGGTGAAGTCCGGTGACCGAATGGTGTTCGATCGGGTGCGGTTCCTGGGTGACAAGCAGACGCTGCTGCTGTCCACCGCGAACGTCGCGACGTACTCGCGGGCGTACTTCCACGACGTCTACGTCGAGGGCGGAACCGACCTGGTCCAGGGGCGCGCGGTGGCGGTGTTCGACGCCAGCACGTTCCACGTCCTGGACCGGGCCAACGCGTACCTCACGGACTCCTCGATCGGCGGAGGATCCCCGTACGGCTTCCTGATCACCGGTAGCCGAATCACCACCGACGGCAAGACGGGATCGGCCTACCTGGGCCGCCCCTACCCGGCGGACGCCAGCAGTTCGGCGCAGGTCGTGGTGCGCGACACCGAGCTCGGGGCTGCGGTCAACACCGCGAGCCCGTGGCGGGACTGGAACGCCGCGACCCCGTGGACGGCGGGCCGCTTCTTCGAGTACCGGAACACCGGCACCGGGTCGGCGATCACCGACCCCGCCACCCGTCCGCAGTTGAGCGACGAGGAGGCTGAGCGGTTCACCGCCCGCGCCTACCTGGCCGGCACCGACGGCTGGGACCCCACCGCCGCCTGACGCGCGGCGCGCAGCTGCGCAGCACGACCACGAGGCCCCGCCCGGACCACCGGGCGGGGCCTCTCGTCGTGCACGGCACCGTGGCCGGCGCCCGTCAGGGCAAGGACGTGGTGGGCACCAGACCGGCGACCCCGTTCAGCAGGGTCCGGCCGGCCACGACGCGGGAGCACGCCACCGGCTCGACGGGAACAGACCCGCGTGACACCCTGTTCACCAGGTACCCCCCAGGGGTACGGGACGAGTGATGGAGGAGGCGGCCGTGGCCGGCTACGACGACGACAAGGAGCAGGTGCTCAAGCGCCTGCGCCGCATCGAGGGCCAGGTCCGCGGCCTGCACCGCATGGTCGAGGAGGACACCTACTGCATCGACGTGCTCACCCAGGTGTCCGCGGCCACCAAGGCCCTGCAGGCCGTGGCGCTGCAGCTCCTCGACGACCACCTGGCGCACTGCGTCGTCGACGCCGCCCGCCGGGGCGGCCCGGACGCCGACGCGAAGGTCAAGGAGGCGTCCGACGCCATCGCCCGCCTCGTGCGGTCCTGACCCCTCCCGCCCCGCGGGACACAGCGAGCACCAGCGACACCCAGGAGGAACCGTGAACCAGCAGTCCTACGAGGTCACCGGCATGACGTGCCAGCACTGCGTGAACTCCGTGCGCGACGAGGTCGGCGCGATCGACGGCGTCACCTCCGTGGACGTGGCCCTCGTCGCTGGCGGCACCTCCACGCTCACGGTCACGTCCAGCACCCCCCTGGACGAGGCGGCCGTGGCCGCCGCCGTGGACGAGGCCGGGTACGAGCTCGCCGCGGGCCGGCCGTGAGCGAGGAACCCTCCGCAGCTCTGGCGGTGCGCACGGTCGAGCTGGAGATCGGCGGCATGACGTGCGCCTCGTGCGCGGCCCGGGTGGAGAAGAAGCTCAACCGGATGCCGGGCGTGGAGGCCAGCGTCAACTACGCCACCGAGAAGGCGCGCGTGGCGCTGCCCGAGGGCACCGACGTCGCCGACGCCATCGCCGTCGTCGAGGCCACCGGGTACACCGCGGTGCTGCCCGCACCGCCCGAACCCGCCCCCGCGGCACCGGGCAGCGGTGAGGGCGGGGCCCGGGAGGAGGAGGGCGACCCCCGCACCGCGGCACTGCGCCACCGCGTGCTCGTCTCGGCGGCCCTCACCGTCCCGGTGGCGCTGCTGTCGATGGTGCCGGCCCTGCAGTTCCTGAACTGGCAGTGGCTGGCGCTGACCCTGGCCGCACCGGTCGCGGTGTGGGGCGCCTGGCCGTTCCACCGGGCGGCGTTCACCAACGCCCGGCACGGCGCGGCCACCATGGACACCCTCGTCAGCCTGGGCGTGCTCGCCGCGTTCGGCTGGTCGCTGTACGCGCTGTTCCTCGGCCACGCCGGGATGCCGGGCATGCGGATGGAGTTCTCCCTGCTGCCCGCCCGCGGCGGCGCGGAGGAGCTGTACCTCGAGGTCGCCGCCGCGGTCACCGTGTTCCTGCTGACCGGCCGCTACCTGGAGGCGCGCGCCAAGCGCCGCTCCGGCGAGGCCCTGCGCGCCCTGCTGGACCTGGGCGCCAAGGACGTGGCCGTCCTGCGCGACGGGCGCGAGGAGCGCGTGGGCGTGGACGCCCTGGCCGTCGGCGACGAGTTCGTCGTGCGGCCGGGCGAGAAGATCGCCACCGACGGCGTGGTCGTCGAGGGTTCCGGCGCGGTGGACACCGCCCTGCTGACCGGTGAGCCGGTGCCCGTGGAGGTCGGCGTCGGCGACGCCGTCACCGGCGCCACCGTCAACGCCGGCGGGCGCCTGGTGGTGCGCGCCACCTCCGTGGGCGCCGGCACCCGCCTGGCGCAGATGGCCCGGATGGTGGAGGACGCGCAGTCCGGCAAGGCGGCGGTGCAGCGCCTCGCCGACCGCGTCTCCGGGGTGTTCGTGCCGGTGGTGCTGCTCATCTCGCTGGCCACGCTCGCCGGCTGGCTGCTCACCGGGCACGGCGCCGAGGCCGCGTTCACCGCGGCCGTGGCGGTCCTCGTCATCGCCTGCCCGTGCGCGCTGGGCCTGGCCACCCCCACCGCCCTGCTCGTGGGCACCGGCCGCGGCGCCCAGCTCGGCGTGTTCGTCAAGGGCCCCGAGGCCTTGGAGTCCACCCGCCGCGTGGACACCGTCGTGCTCGACAAGACCGGCACCATCACGACCGGCCGGATGGCGCTGGCCTCGGTCCACCCCGCCACCGGGGTGGACGAGGCGGAACTGCTGCGGCTGGCCGGCGCGCTGGAGGACGCCTCCGAGCACCCGGTCGCGGCGGCCGTCGCCGCCGGCGCCCGCGCGCGGGGGCTGCGCCTGCCGGCCGTGGAGTCCTTCGCCTCCACCGGCGGGCTGGGGGTCGCCGGCGTGGTCGAGGACCGCGCCGTCGTCGCCGGGCGCGCCTCCTGGCTGGAGGGCGAGTGGGCGCAGCCGCTGCCGGCGGAGCTGGCCGCGGCCCGCGACGAGGCCGAGGCGGCCGGGCGCACCGCCGTGGCCGTCGGCTGGGACGGCGCGGCCCGCGGGGTCCTCGTGGTCTCCGACACCGTGCGCCCCACCAGCGCGGAGGCCGTGACCCGGCTGCGCGGGCTGGGCCTGCGCCCGGTGCTGCTGACCGGAGACAACTCCCGTGCCGCGCACGCCGTGGCGGCCCGCGTCGGCATCGACGAGGTGATCGCCGAGGTGCTGCCCGAGGGCAAGGTGGACGTGGTGCGCCGCCTGCAGGCCGAGGGCCGCACGGTCGCCGTGGTCGGCGACGGCGTCAACGACGCCCCCGCCCTGGCCGCCGCCGACCTGGGTGTGGCGATGGGCACCGGCACCGACGTGGCTGCGCGCGCCGCGGACCTGACCCTGATGCGCGACGACCTGCTCGTGGCCGTGGACGCGCTGCGGCTCTCGCGCGCCACGCTGCGCACCATCCGGGCGAACCTGTTCTGGGCGTTCGCCTACAACGTCGCCGCGATCCCGCTGGCGGTGGCGGGGTTGCTCAACCCGCTGCTGGCGGGGCTGGCGATGGCGCTGTCGTCGCTGTTCGTGGTGACGAACAGCCTGCGGTTGCGCCGGTTCCGGCCCACCGCGGGCTGACCGCGCCCCGGTCGGGAACACCGTGGACGACCTCCTCGCGCGGTTCAGGGCCGCCTGCGACCGGCACGCCGGCCGGGGCGGCCCTGAGCTGCGGGCGACCGCGCTGGCCGCCGCGTGCCGCGACGTGCTGGCCGCGGACGGCGCCACGATCAGCGTGACGAGCGGCGGCCTGTGGCACCTGCCGATCGGGGCGAGCGACGACGCGGCCGCCGCCGCGGAGCGCTGGCAGTTCACCGTCGGGCAGGGCCCCGGCCTCCTCGCGTGGACCGAGGGCGGCCCCGTCGTGGCCGGTGAGGCGTCGCTGCGGCGCACGTGGCCCGTGCTGCACGACCAGTTGCACCGCCGCACCCCTTTCCGCAGCGTGATCGCCGTGCCGCTGCGGCCGGGCCCGGGACCGGCGGGGATCCTCGACCTGCACCTGCGCCGGCCGGAGCCGGCGGCGTCCCGGGACGCGGAGCGCGCGCAGCTGGTGGCCTCGCTCATCGGCACCGAGCTGCTCGGCCCCGCCACCGGCCCGGGTGAGCCCGCCTGGCTGGACGCACCCGCCGCCCGGCGCCGCCAGCGCGTGTGGATGGTGATCAGCATGTGCCGGCAGGTGCTGGGCCTGCCCGACGCGGACGCCCTGGCGCTGCTGCGTGCCCGGGCCTACGCCCGGGACCGCACCCTGGAGGAGCTGGCCGACGACGTCGTCGAGGGGCGCACCCCCGTCCGCGCGCTGCACCACAGCGCCGAGGACTGACCCGCCGCCCCGCCCGCGCGCCGGGCGGCGGGCGCCCTCACGCCGGCTGCAGGCGCAGCAGCAGGTCCCCGGCGTCCACGGACTGCACCGGGTCCACCGCGACGTGCAGGACCGTCCCGGCACGCGGGGCGGTGATGGCGGCCTCCATCTTCATCGCCTCGATGGTGGCGAGCACCTGCCCGGCCTCCACGGCCTCGCCCACCGCCACGGCGAGGGTGACGGTGCCTGCGTAGGGGGCGGGCAGGTGGGTGGGGTCGGCCGGGTCGGCCTTCTCGGCGGTGCGGGTGCGCACGTCCACCGAGCGGTCGCGCACCTGCACCGGGCGCACCTGCCCGTTGAGGCTGGCCAGCACCGTGCGCATCCCCCGCTCGTCCGGGTCGGAGACCGCCTCGAGCACCACGATGAGCTGCACGCCCTGCTCCAGGTGCACCACGTGCTCCACGCCGGGTCGCAGCCCGTACAGCGCGTCGAGGGTGTCCAGCACCGAGGTGTCCCCGAAGGCGGCGCGGTGCTCCGCGAACGCCTTCGCCGGCCCCGGGAACAGCAGCCGGTTCAGCGCCTCGCGCCGGCGCGGCCCCGGCGAGGCCAGGTGCTCGGCCTCCTCGGCCGGAACCTCCGCGGCCGTCGTGCGGGCGGTGCGCCCGGCCAGCGCCTTCGAGCGGAACGGCTCGGGCCAGCCGCCCGGCGGCGTACCAAGCTCGCCGGCGAGGAACCCCACCACGGAGTCCGGCAGGTCCACCCCCGAGGGGTCCTCGGCGAACGCCGCCACCGCCTCCTGGCTGTCCACGCCGGCCGCGACCAGCTGCAGCGCGAGGTCGCCGACCACCTTGGAGCTGGGGGTGACCTTCACCAGCCGGCCCAGCACCCGGTCCACGGCCGCGTACGCCGTCTCGATCGCCTCGAACCGCTCCCCCAGGCCCAGGGCGATGGCCTGCTGGCGCAGGTTGGACAACTGCCCGCCGGGGATCTCGTGCTCGTACACGCGCCCGGTGGGGCCGGCCAGCCCCGACTCGAACGGCGCGTACACGCGGCGCACCGCCTCCCAGTACGGCTCCAGGTCCATCGCGGCGCGCAGGTCCAGCGGCGTCTCGCGCGCGGTGTGCTCGGTGGCGGCGACCAGCGCCGACATCGACGGCTGGCTGGTGGTGCCGGCCATCGAGGCCACCGCCACGTCCACCGCGTCCACGCCCGCGTCGACCGCGGCCAGCAGCGTCGCCAGCTGACCGCCGGCGGTGTCGTGCGTGTGCAGGTGCACCGGCAGGTCGAACTCGCGGCGCAGCGCACCGACCAGTTCCCGGGCCGCCGCCGGGCGCAGCAACCCGGCCATGTCCTTGACCGCCAGCACGTGCGCACCGGCCGCGACGAAACGCTCCGCCAGCCGCAGGTAGTACGACAGGGTGTAGAGGTCCTCGGCCGGGTTCGAGAGGTTCCCCGTGTAGCACAGCGCCGCCTCGGCCACCGCCCCGCCGGCCTCGCGCACCGCGCGGATCGCCGGCTCGACCTGGCCGGCGTCGTTGAGGGCGTCGAAGATGCGGAACACGTCGACCCCGGTGGCCACGGCCTCGGCGACGAACGCGTCGGTCACCGCCAGCGGGTAGGGGGTGTAGCCGACGGTGTTGCGCCCGCGCAGCAGCATCTGCAAGCACACGTTCGGCACCGCCTCGCGCAGCGCCGCCAGCCGCGCCCACGGGTCCTCGCCCAGGAAGCGCAGCGCCACGTCGTAGGTCGCCCCGCCCCAGCACTCCAGGCTCAGCAGGCCCGGGAGCGTGCGCGCCACGTGCGGGGCGACCGCCAGCAGGTCGGCGGTGCGCACCCGCGTCGCCAGCAGGGACTGGTGGGCGTCGCGGAACGTGGTGTCGGTGACGTGGACGCGGCTCTCGTCGCGCAGCCACCGCGCGAAACCCTCCGGGCCCAGTTCGTCGAGGCGCTGCTTCGAACCCCTCGGCGGCTCGGCGGCGGCCACGCCCGGAGCCGTGCGCGGCAGCTTCTCGCGCGGGTGCACGTGCACCGGCGGGCGGCCGTTCGGGGTGTTCACGGTGACGTCCGCCAGGTGCGTCAGCAAGCGGGTGCCGCGGTCGGCGGGCGTGCGGGAGACGGCCAGCTCGGGGTGCTCGGCGATGAACGAGGTGTCCACCCGCCCGGCGGTGAAGTCGGGGTGGTCCAGCACCGCCTGCAGGAACGAGATGTTCGTCGCGACCCCGCGGATGCGGAACTCCGCCAGCGCCCGGCGCGCGCGGGCCACGGCCGCGGGGAAGTCCCGGCCCCGGCAGGTCAGCTTGACGAGCATGGAGTCGAAGTGCGGGGACACCTCGGCGCCGGCGTTGGCGGTGCCGCCGTCCAGGCGCACCCCGGCGCCGCCGGCGGAGCGGTAGGCGGAGATCCGCCCGGTGTCGGGGCGGAAGCCGTTGGCCGGGTCCTCGGTGGTGATGCGGCACTGCAGCGCCGCACCGTTGACGCGGAGCGCCTCCTGGTGCAGTCCCAGGCCCGCCAGGGACTCCCCCGCGGCGATGCGCAGCTGCGACTGCACCAGGTCGACGTCGGTGACCTCCTCGGTCACCGTGTGCTCCACCTGGATGCGCGGGTTCATCTCGATGAACGCGTGCTCCCCGGCCCGCTCCCCCGCGGTGGCGACGAGGAACTCCACGGTGCCGGCGTTGACGTAGCCGATCTCGCGGGCGAAGCGGACCGCGTCCGCGTGCAGGGCGCGGCGCACCTCCTCGTCGAGGTTCGGCGCTGGCGCGATCTCGACGACCTTCTGGTGCCGGCGCTGCAGGGAGCAGTCGCGCTCGAACAGGTGCACCACCTCGCCGGAGGCGTCGGCGAGGACCTGGACCTCCACGTGCCGCGGGCGTTCCACGGCGCGCTCCAGGAATACGGTCGGGTCGCCGAACGCCCCGTCGGCCTCGCGCATCGCCGCGGCCAGCGCGTCGGGCAGCTCGCGCGCCGTGCGCACCAGCCGCATCCCGCGGCCGCCACCACCGGCCACCGCCTTGACGAACACGGGGAACCCCACGCCGTCCGCGGCGGCGATCAGCTCCCCGGCGTCCGCGGACGGCGCGGAGGACTCCAGGGTCGCGATGCCCGCCGCCCGCGCCGCGGCCACCGCCGAGACCTTGTTGCCCGCCAGCTCCAGCACCCGCGCCGGCGGACCCACGAACGCGATGCCCGCGTCTGCGCACGCCCGGGCCAGGTGCGGGTTCTCCGAGAGGAACCCGTACCCGGGGTAGACCGCGTCGGCTCCCGACTCCCTCGCCACCCGGACGACCTCCGCGACGTCCAGGTAGGCGCGCACCGGGTGCCCGCGCTCACCGATGAGGTACGCCTCGTCCGCCTTGGAGCGGTGGATGGAGTTGCGGTCCTCGTGGGCGTACACCGCGACGGTGCGCGCCCCCAGCTCGTACGCGGCCCGGAACCCCCGGACCGCGATCTCCCCCCGGTTCGCCACCAGCACCTTGCGGAACACGGCCTGCCTCCTCCATCGGTCGGTCGGGCTCGGGGCGACCCTGTCGGGTGGGCGCACCGACGTCAAGGGCGCACCGCGCGCCCGGCGAGCGGAGCCGTCAGTGGATGTGCGAACCGCCGTTGACGTCGTACGTGGCGCCGGTGACGTACGAGGTCTGCTCCCGGCACAGGTACGTGATGAGGTCCGCCACGTCCTGCACGCGACCCTTGCGCCCGACGGGCACGCCGGCCAGCAGCTGCTCCTCGCGCTCGCCGCTCAGCTTGCCCGCGGTGATGTCGGTGTCGACCAGGCCGGGTGCGACGGAGTTCACGGTGACGCCGTGCGGGCCGACCTCGCGGGCCAGGGCACGGGCGAAGCCGAGCTGGGCGGCCTTGGCCGCCGAGTACGCCACCCCGCCGAACACACCGCCGCCACGCTCGGCGGAGACAGAGGAGAGGAACACCACGCGTCCGAAGCCGCGCTCGACCATCCCCGGCACCAGCCGGCGGGTCACGTTGTACGCACCGCGCACGTTGACCGCGAAGACGCGGTCCCACTCCGCGCCCCCGACCTCCAGGAAGGGCACGGGCGAGGTGATGCCGGCGTTGTTCACGAGCGCACCGACGGGCGGCAGCGCGTCGGCGAGCACGCTGAGCGCACCCTCGACCGAGGTCTCGTCGGTGACGTCGCAGGCGATGCCGGCGGTCCGCACGCCGGCGCGCTCGCCGACCTCGTGGGCAGCGTCCTTCGCGCTGGCCTCGTCGAGGTCCAGCACCGCGACGTTCCAGCCGGCGGCGGCCAGGGCGTGCGCGGTGGCGCGGCCGATGCCGCGCACTGAGCCACCACCGGTGACGACGGCGGTCTTGTCGGAGACGGTCACGGGGTTCCTCCAGCGGTTCAGGCGGTGGGCGGGGCGGTGGGCTGAGCGGCGGGTGCGGCGGTGGGGGCCGGGCGTCCGCCCAGCTCGGCGCGCACCCGCTGCACGACGGCGTCCGTGGACAGCCCGTAGCGGTCGTGCAGCGTCGGGAGCGCACCGGCGGCGAGGAACTCGTCGGGCAGCGCGATCGGCACGACCTTGGTGCCGACCCCGGCGAACGCCAGGGTGGAGGCGACCGACTCGGCCAGGCCGCCGACGACGGTGTGGTTCTCCAGCGTCACCACGAGCCGGTCGGTGCTCGCCGCGGCGAGGACGGCCTCGCGGTCGAACGGCTTGATGGTCGGCACGTGGAGCACGGCGACGTCCACGTGGTCGGCCTCGAGGCGCTGCGCGGCCTGCAGCGCGCGCATCGTCATCAGGCCGGTGGAGATCAGGACGACGTCGCGGCCGGTGCGCAGTTCAGCGGCCTTGCCGAGCTGGAACCGGTAGTCGTACTCGTCGAGGACCGTGGGGACCTTGCCGCGCAGCAACCGCAGGTAGGTCGGGCCGGGGTGGTCGGCCAGTTGCGGGACCGCCTGCTCGATGTCGACCGAGTCGCAGGGGTCGACGATCGTCAGGTTCGGGCAGCCGCGCAGGATGGCGAGGTCCTCGGTGGCCTGGTGGCTGGGGCCGTACCCGGTCGTGAGGCCGGGCAGGGCGCCGACCACGTTGACGTTGAGGTTCGGCTCGGCGATGTCCAGGCACAGGAAGTCGTAGGCGCGCCGGGTGGCGAACACCGAGTAGGTGGAGGCGAACGGCACCAGGCCCACCTCGGCCATGCCGGCCGCGGCGCCCAGCATCGTCTGCTCGGCCATGCCCATCTGGAAGAACCGCTCGGGGTGGGCTTCGCGGAAGACGTGCATGTCGGTGTACTTCGCGAGGTCCGCGGACAGCCCGACGACCTCGGGGCGCTGCTCGGCCAGGCGTGCCAGCGCGTGCCCGAACGGTGCGCTCGTGGTCCGCTGCCCCGGGTCGGCGAACGAGGCGATCATCGCCGAGGTCTTCAGGGCGGGCTTCTTCCCGGTGGTGGCGCTCACGACGCCCTCCCTTCGTCCAGCTGGGTCCTGGCCTGCGCCCACTCGTGCTCCTCGACGCGCATGAAGTGGGCCTTCTCGCGCGAGGCGAGCATCGGCACCCCGTGACCCACGCGGGTGTCGCAGATCAGCACCTTCGGCGAACCCCGGTGGGCGGCGAGCTCGTCGAAGGCGTCGACCAGGGCGGCGACGTCGTTGCCGTCGACGCGCACGGCGTGCCAGCCGAAGGCGCGCCACTTGTCGGTGACCGGTTCGGTGCGCAGCACCCCGGCGGTGGGCCCGTCCGCCTGCAGCGCGTTGACGTCGACGATCGCGGTGACGTTGTCGAGGCCGTGGTGGGCGCACGACATGGCCGCTTCCCACGTGGACCCCTCGTCCAGCTCACCGTCGGAGAGGAGGTTGAACACCCGGGCGGGGTTGCCCTGCAGCCGCAGGCCCAGCGCCATGCCGGTGGCGACGCCCAGGCCGTGCCCGAGCGAACCGCCGGAGATCTCCATGCCCGGGGTGTACGACGCCATGCCGGACATCGGCAGGCGGGAGCCGTCGGAGCCGTACGTCTCCAGCTCGTCGACCCCGATGGTGCCGGCCTCGGCCAGCGCGGCGTACAGGGCGATGGCGTAGTGCCCGATGGACAGCAGGAACCGGTCGCGACCGGGCCACTCCGGTTCCTCGGGCCGGTAGCGCAGCTGGTCGCGGTAGGCGACGGCGAGGACGTCGGCGACGCCGAGGGCCTGGCCGATGTAGCCCTGGCCCTGCACCTCGCCCATCAGCAGGGCGTGGTGGCGGATGCGGTGCGCCGCCTCCTCCAGGCGCGCCACCAGGGTGGCGCGGTCCTCGGCGCTGCGCGGCGGCGCCGCGTGCACGGTGGTCACGGAGATCCTCCTGTGTAGGGGGTGGGGGACGTGGTGGACGGCTCAGCCGACGGAGCCGACCGAGTGGGACCGCGAACCGGCGCCCGAGGCCGCCTCGAGCCGGGCGACCTCGGCGCGCTGCGCCGGGCCCCACGTCTCACGGGTGACGACGGCGGCCACGAACCCGCACAGGCCGTAGGCGCTGAACAGCAGCGCGGGACCGACCCAGCCGGTGGCGTCGTAGAGGAAGACCACGATGAAGGGGGTGAAACCGGAGACGACGGCGGACAACTGGTAGGCCAGCGACGCCCCCGAGGTGCGGGTCTTCGCGGAGAACAGCTCGGAGAACCACGCGCCCTGCACGCCGGCGAGGCAGTTCTGGCAGACCGCGTAGCTGACGACGAACGCCAGCACGATCGCCACGGCGGCACCGGTGTTGAGGGTGAGGAACAGCGGCACGCCCCACAGCACGGTGAGCACGGTGCCGAACAGGTACACGGGCCGACGGCCGACCCGGTCGGTGAGGGCACCCCACGCCGTGGTGGCGACGATGCCCAGCGCGGCCGCCGTCATGAGCGCCGTCAGGGTGAGCGTGCGGTCGGCCAGCTCCTCCTCGCGCAGGTACGTCAGCACGAACGTCACGGAGACGGCGTACCCGGCGGTCTCGGCCACGCGCAGGCAGAAGGCGCGCACGATGCTGCGCCAGTCGTCGCGCAGGACGTCCTTGAGGGGGTTCTTCGCGACCTCCCCCTCCTCCTTGAGCTCGGTGAACTCCGGGGACTCCTCGACCTTGAGGCGGATGACGATGCCGACGGCGATGAGCACGGCGCTCAGCAGGAACGGCACGCGCCAGGCCCACGTGCCGCCGAGGGGCACGCTGAGCAGGAACGCGGCGTTGGCCAGCAGCAGGCCCAGGGGGAAACCGGCCTGGGTGATCCCGGTGTACAGGCCCTTCTTGCGCCACGGGGCGTGCTCGAAGGTCATGAGGATCGCGCCGCCCCACTCGGCCCCGAAGGCGAGGCCCTGCACGACGCGGACGAGGGTGAGCAGGACACCGGCCCACACGCCGACCTGGGCGTAGGTGGGCAGCAGGCCGATGCAGACGGTGGCGATGCCCATCGTCAGCAGCGAGGCGACGAGGACGGGCTTGCGGCCGATCCGGTCGCCGAGGTAGCCGCCGATGATGCCGCCCAGCGGGCGCACCGCGAACCCGATGCCGAGGGTGGCGAACGACAGCAGCGTGCCGGACAGCGGGTCCTCGGAGGGGAAGAAGGCGTCGTTGAAGTACAGCGCGGCTGCGGTGCCGAAACCGATGAAGTCGTAGGTCTCGATGGTGGCGCCGATGGAGGAGCCGACCGCCACCCGCTTGCGGGCGGGGGTGCCTTCCACCGGGTGTCGCGAGGACGCGGGGGCGAGGGGGGCTCCGTCCGGCTGCACGGGTCGTTCCGACATGGTGATCTCCATCGATCGTTCCTGCGGCGGACTGCCGAGTGTCAACACTCAACAGGCGTCGATGGTGGCTCCACCCCCGGGGTCTTGTCAACGGGACGCCCCGGCGGCGACCCGCCGGACCGGGCGCTCAGGCGGCGTGGGCGGCGGCGTACTGCTCGGCCGCGGTCGCCATGTGCTCGCGGACCACGGCGACCGCCGTGGCCGCGTCGCCGCGCCCCAGTGCCTCGACGATGGGCAGGTGGCGGTCCCCGGAGGTCATCGACGCCCAGGTGGCGGGGTCCAGGCTCATGATGGTGACCTGCATGCGCCCCTCCAGGTGCCGCCAGCTGTCCACGAGCATCGAGTTGCCGGACAGCTCGCACAGCCGCAGGTGGAACCCCAGGTCGGCGCGCAGGCGCGCCTCGAAGTCGCCCGCCTCGGCGATGCGCCCCAGCGCCTCGCGCAGCACGGCGACGGCGGCGTCGCGGTCCGGCCGGGCGGCGATCTCCTCGACCGCCAGGCCCTCCAGCACCGCGCGCACCCGGAACAGCTCGTCCACCTCGCGCACGGACAACGCCCGCACGCGCAGCATCCCGCGCATGCCGGCCGTGACCAGCCCCTCCTGCTCCAGGTGGCGCAGCGCCTCGCGCACCGTGCCGCGGCTGACCCCCAGCTGCTGGGAGAGGTCCACCTCGCCCAGGTGGTCCCCCGGGCGGTAGCGGCCGGAGGTGATGGCGGCCCGCAACACGGCCAGCGCGCGCTCGCGCAGGGTGCTGCGGTCGAGGCTGGACAGCTGCTCGAGGGTCATGCAGGGGCCTCCAAGGTGGGAACCCCGATCCTACGGGGGCGATCGCGCCGAGCCGGTCCCACCAGGGGACCCCTCGAGCGCACGGTCACGACCGCGGCCGGGGTCCACGTCGGCGCACCCCGGCTGCTCGGGCCGCAGACCCGCGCCACCGCTCGCACCGGCGGGCCGGAGGTGCCGCACGCGCTCCCGCGACGGTCGGCACCCCCGGAGGCGGGCGTCAGGAGTTCTGCGGGAACCCCAGGTTCAGCCCGCCGTGGGAGGGGTCCAGCCACCGCTCCGTGACGACCTTGCCGCGGGTGAAGAAGTGCACGCCCTCGGTGCCGTGGGCGTGCGTGTCGCCGAACAGGGACGCCTTCCAGCCGCCGAACGAGTAGTAGGCCACCGGTACCGGCACCGGCACGTTGATGCCGATCATGCCGACCTGCACCTCGTTGCGGAACCTGCGGGCCGCACCGCCGTCGTTGGTGAAGATTGCCACGCCGTTGCCGTACCTGTTGGCGTTGATCATCTCCATGCCGTCGTCGTAACCGTCCACGCGCAGCACGGACAGGACGGGACCGAAGATCTCGTCGGTGTAGATCGACATGTCCGTGGAGACCTTGTCGAAGAGGGTGGGGCCCAGCCAGAAGCCGTCCGCGTCGCCGTCGGGGACGACCTCGCGGCCGTCGATGACGAGCTCGGCGCCCTCGCGCACGCCCGCGTCGACGTACCCGGTGACCTTGTCGCGGTGCGCGCCGGTGACCAGCGGACCCATGTCGCAGCCGCGACGGCCGTCGCCGGTGCGCAGCGTCGCCACGCGCTCCTTGATCTTCGCGATGAGCTCGTCGGCGATCGAGTCGACCACCACCAGCGCGGACACCGCCATGCAGCGCTCACCCGCGGAGCCGAAACCGGCGTTCACGGCGGCGTCGGCGGCCAGGTCCAGGTCCGCGTCGGGCAGCACCAGCATGTGGTTCTTCGCCCCACCCAGGGCCTGCACGCGCTTGCCGTGCGCGGTGCCCGTCTCGTAGACGTACTGCGCGATCGGCGTCGACCCCACGAAGGAGATCGAGGCGACGTCGGGGTGGGTGAGCAGCCCGTCGACGGCGACCTTGTCGCCGTGCAGGACGTTGAACACCCCGTCCGGCAGCCCGGCGTCCTTCCACAGCTGTGCGATGAAGTTCGCCGCCGAGGGGTCCTTCTCGCTGGGCTTGAGCACCACGGTGTTGCCCGCGGCGATCGCGACGGGGAAGAACCACATGGGCACCATGGCCGGGAAGTTGAACGGCGAGATGATGCCGACCACGCCGAGGGGCTGGCGCACCGAGTACACGTCGACCTTCGTGGAGGCGTTCTCGCTGAACCCGCCCTTGAGCAGGTGGTTGATCCCGCACGCGAGCTCCACGACCTCCTGCCCGCGGGAGACCTCGCCCAGGGCGTCGGAGAGGACCTTGCCGTGCTCGGCGGTGATGATCTCGGCGAGCTCGCCCTTGCGGGCGTTCAGCAGCTCGCGGAACTTGAAGAGCACCGTGGTGCGCCGGGCGAGCGAGGTGTCCCGCCAGGCCGGGAACGCGGCGCGGGCGGCGGCCACGGCGGCCTCCACATCCGCGGGCGCGGCCAGCGCCACGTTCTTCGTGACGCGGCCGGTCGCGGGGTCGTAGACGTCGGCGAACCGGTCGCCGGACCCGGCGGTCGGGGCACCGCCGATCCAGTGCTCGACGATCGGGTGGTCGCTGCGCTGCGACGCGGCGCTGCCAGCGGCGGCGGTGGAGCTGGCGGTCGTGGTGGTCACGAGGGGAGCCTCCTCGGTCACGGATCGGCGGACGGCGCCATCATGCCACCGCGAGGGCCCTTTTTGTAAAGACAAGCTGTCATTGAGCTGCCTCGATCCGGGAGGGGTGCGACGCCTCCCCGGCGGCTCGCTGCCCGTGTACGCCGACGAGCACGTCGTCCTCAAGCTCTTCCCGCCCGTGCACGCCGCGGCGGCTCCCGTCGAGTCCGGTGTGCTGCAGGCGCTGGCCGGGAGCTGGTTCAGCGCGACCCCCTCCGCCGGCCGGACCGGCTGACGGTGCGGCTCGCCGGCGCCGGACGCAGCGAGCCGGTCACCGCGAGGACGGGGCAGCGGGGCGTGGCGCCGCAGCGGCACCGGACGTAGCGTCGGGCGCATGAGCGATGCGCGGGGCCGGTCCTGGGCGCGGCGGCGCGGCGGGCGCTACCGGTACGGCGAGTGGGCCGGCGGCCCCGACCCCCTCGCCCCGCCCCACGACGTGCGCGCCGCCGTCGACCGCGTCGGGCAGGAGGTGCTGAACGGGGGGTCGCTGCGCGAGGCGCTGCGCGACCTGCTGCGCCACGGCCCCGACGGACGCTCCGGCCTGGAGGACCTGCGGGCCCGCGCCGCCCG
Source organism: Kineococcus auxinigenes (assembly GCF_050871525.1). NCBI lineage: Bacteria > Bacillati > Actinomycetota > Actinomycetes > Kineosporiales > Kineosporiaceae > Kineococcus > Kineococcus auxinigenes. The sequence goes on from NZ_JBKBCT010000002.1 coordinate 199,293, forward strand.
CCTGCGCCGCGAGGCCGCCCGGCGCGGCGACCTCGACGGCGCCCTGACGAAGGCGCGCGCCCAGCTCGACCAGGCCCTGGCCGCCGAGCGCGAGGAGCTCGCCACCCGCACCGGCGACGACCCCCGCGCCGACGACGCCCGCTTCGCCGAAGCGCGCCTGGACGCCCTGCCCCGCTCCACCGCGCAGGCCGTGCGCGACCTGGAGGACTACGACTGGGCGTCCGAGCAGGCCCGGCAGCAGTACCGGCGGATCCTCGACGGGCTGCGCGACGACGTCCTCGGCCAGCAGTTCCGCGGCGTGAAGCAGGCCCTGTCCGGCGGCGACCCGGCCGCGGTGCAGGCGGTGAAGGACATGATCGCCGACCTCAACGACCTGCTCGCGCAGAAGGCGCGCGGCGAGGACACGCAGGCCGGCTTCGAGGAGTTCATGTCGAGGCACGGCGAGGCGCTCGGCGCGGACGCGGAAGGGGTGGAGGACCTCGACGGGCTGGTCGACCTGCTCGCCCGTCGCGCCGCCGCCGCCGCGCGCCTCATGCGCTCGCTGTCCCCCCAGCAGCGCGAGGAGCTCTCGCAGCTCGTGCAGCAGGCGTTCGGCGACGACCTGGACCTCCAGGCCCAGATGGCGCAGCTCTCCGACAACCTGCGCGCCCTGCGCCCCGACCTCGACGCGGGCCGCGGCGAGCGCGTGCGCGGCGCCCGCGGCAGCGAACCCCTCGGCTACGGCGAGGCCGCCGACGCCCTGCAGGAGATCTCCGAGCTCGACGACCTGCTCGACTCCCTCGGCCAGGAGCACCCCGGCGCCACCCTCGACGACGTCGACGTGGACGCCCTCGAGCGCCAGCTCGGCCGCGGCGCCGCCGACGACCTGCGCCGCCTGAAGGAGCTGGAGCGCGAACTGCAGCGGCAGGGCTGGCTCACCCGCTCCGGCCAGGGCCTCACCCTGTCCCCCAAGGCGCTGCGCCGCCTCGGGCAGAGCGCGCTGCGCGACGTGCTGAACCGCGTCACGAGCGACGGCCGCGGCGACCACGAGAACACCAGCGCCGGTGCGGGCGGCGAACCCACCGGTGCCACCCGCCGCTGGGAGTTCGGCGACGAGCAACCCCTCGACGTGGTGCGCACCGTCTCCAACGCCCTGCGCCGCACCCGCCCCTCCCCCGGCGGCGCCGTGCGCCTGAGCTGGGAGGACTTCGAGGTCGTCGAGACCGAGCGGCGCGCCTCCGCCGCCGTGGCCCTGTGCGTGGACCTGTCGTTCTCCATGGCGGCGGAGGGCCGGTGGGGCCCCATGAAGGAGACCGCGCTGGCACTCAGCCACCTCGTGTCCACCAAGTTCCCCGGCGACGCCCTGCAGATCATCGGCTTCGGCCTGCACGCCGCCCCCATGACCCTCGGCGAGCTCGCCGAGGTCGAACCCGACTTCGTGCAGGGCACGAACCTCCAGCACGCCCTGAGCCTCGCCCGCCGCCACCTGCGCCGGCACCCCGCCGCCGAACCCGTCGTCCTCGTCATCACCGACGGCGAGCCCACCGCCCACCTCGACGACAGCGGCGGCACCCCCGAGGCGGTCTTCCAGTGGCCCCCCACCTCCGCGACGATCCGCGCGACCGTCGCCGAGGTCGACCACCTCACCCGCTCCGGCGCCACGATCAACCTGTTCATGCTCGGCGAGGACCCCGGCCTGCGCCGGTTCGTCGAGGCCGTCGCCCGCCGCAACGGCGGGCGCGTCCTGAGCCCCAGCCCCGAACGCCTCGGGCAGTTCGTCGTCGACGACTACCTCCGCTCGCGGTCGGGGCGTTCCTCCCGGCGGCGCGCTTCCTGAGCGCCCGCCCCCGGTCAGCGCGGCCGGCTCGGGGCCTCGCCCGGGTGGTGCGGTGGCCCCTGCCGTCGGGCTCTCCACCTCACTCCGCCGTGATCAAGGAAGTTGCCACTTCCTTGATCACGGTGATCTTCAGGGGCGCCGCGTTCCCGGCCGAGCCGGAGCGGACGGGTACCGCAGCGAGCGACAGGACGGTGGGGGTGCGGAGGCCGGCGGCCGCAGCACCCCCACCGGCCCACCACGGCGACCACGGCGACCACGCGGACGAAACCCGTGGAGGACTCAGGCGAACGCAGCACGCACCGCGTCCAGCACCGCGTTCGCCGCCGCGAGCGCCCCCTCCTCGTCGGCCGCGACAGCGTTCGGCAGCGCCGTCACCGCGATCGTGACCGCGCGCCCGTCCTCGGTGGCGCCGCCGCGCGTCTCGAACCCGGGGATGTCCCCGCCGTGGCCCCACAGGAGGGTGCCGTCCGGCAGGGGCGAGCTGGACAGCCCCAGCCCGTAGCGCGCGCCCTCCCACAGGTCCGGGGAGGGGACGGTGGTGCGCATCTGCTCCAGCTGCTCGCCGGGGACCAGCTCCCCGGACAGCAGTGCGACGGTGAAGCGGTTGAGCTCGCTGGGCGTGGCGACGAGCGCACCGGCCGCCCACCCCCACGACGGGTCGAGCAGCGTGATGTCGCGCCAGGGCTGCGTGGCGGAGTCGCGGTGGAAGGCCGACGGGTGCTCGCCGCGGAACCCCTGCTCCCCCGGGTGCGGGAAGAAGGTCTCGCACAACCCCAGCGGACCGGCGATCCGGGTCCGCACCAGTTCCGCCAGGGGCCGGCCGGTGACCCGCTGGGCGAGCAGACCCGCGACCACGTACCCGGTGTTGCTGTAGGCCCACTCCTGCCCCGGCGCCGCCGTCGCGGGCTGGTCGGCGGCGAGGTCGAGGAGCTGGCGCGGCTCGTAGTACCGCTCGCGCAGCTCGAACCAGTCGGTGGTGCCGAAGGAGCCGGTGTAGTTCGGCAGGCCGGCGGTGTGCTGCAGGACCTGCCGCACCGTGATCTCGCGGCCGTCCCCGGCGGGGCCGCGCAGCAGTCCGGGCAGGTGCGCCTCCACCGGCTCGTCGAGGTCGACGAGCCCCTCGTCGACGAGCTGCAGCACGACGGTCGCCACGTACGTCTTGGTGTTGCTGCCGACGCGGACGCGCCCGTCCACGGGCACCGGCCCGACGGAGCTCGCGGTGAGGTCGTCCACGCGCCCGTCGGGATCGCGCACGCTCGCCAGCGCGGACGGGAACCCGACGTCGTGCACGAGGTGGTCCAGGTGCTCCTGCAGCGGGTGGCGCCGGCGGCGGGGGGTCGCGGTCGCCCCGGGTGCCGCGGCGACGGCCCCGGCGGTGAGCGCGGCCCCCCCGAGGGCGCTGAGCACCGAGCGGCGCGAGGGGGCGGCGAGGGTGGTGGTCACGGCGGTCTCCTGACGTCGGCGGTTGGGTGTTCCCATCCGACCGGAGCCGCGCACCGCGTTCGAGGGGGTGGGCGGGTGTCTGCGTGCGGGGGTTTCCCCCACCGCGGCCGGGTTCTCGCCCGGGCGGTGGGGTGGCCCTGCCGTCGGGCTCTCCGCCCGCTCATCCCCGGGCACCTCACCCGGGTGCACCCGGCAGCGGGCGGAGAGCCGGCCGCAGCCCCCCGGCCCACCACGGCGACCACGCGGGCGACCCTCGCGACGGGGAGGCGGGAGCGTCAGCCCAGGGCGGTCGCGAGGTCCGCGATGAGGTCGTCCGCGTCCTCCAGGCCCACGGACAGGCGCACGAGGTCGTCCGGGACCTCCAGGAGGGAACCCGCCACCGAGGCGTGGGTCATCCTGCCGGGGTGCTCCACGAGGGATTCCACGCCGCCGAGGGACTCGGCCAGGGTGAACAGCTCGGTGCCCTTGCACACGCTCAGGGCGTCCTCGACGCTCGCGGTGCGGAAGGAGATCATCCCGCCGAAGCGGCGCATCTGCTTGACGGCGACGTCGTGGTTGCGGAACTCGGGCAGCCCCGGGTAGAGCACCTTCGTCACGCGCGGGTGGGACTGCAGGAACTCCACGATCCGCTCGGCGTTGTCGCAGTGCCGGTCCATGCGCACCGCGAGGGTCTTCAGGCCGCGCTGCACGAGCCAGGAGTCGAACGGGCCGGGCACGGCGCCCATGGAGTTCTGGTGGAAGCCGATGCGCTCGGCGATGGTGCTGCCGCGGCCGTCGTCGCCGTCGCGGACGACGACGGCGCCACCGACGACGTCGGAGTGCCCGCCGGCGTACTTGGTCGTGGAGTGCACGACGAGGTCGGCGCCCAGCAGCAGCGGGGTCTGCAGGTAGGACGTGGCGAAGGTGTTGTCCACGACGAGCAGCGCGCCGGCGGCGTGGGCGATCTCGGCGATGGCGGCGATGTCGCCGATCGTGAGCAGCGGGTTGGTGGGGGTCTCCAGCCACACCAGGCGGGTCGCGCCGGGACGCACCGCCTCGCGCACGGCGTCGAGGTCGGCGAGGTCGGTCGGGGTGTGCTGCACGCCCCACGGCTCGGCGACCTTCTTCACCAGGCGGTAGGTGCCGCCGTAGGCGTCGTTCGGGATGACGACGTGGTCGCCGGGCTTCAGCAGCGCGCGCAGCACGGTGTCCTCGGCGGCCAGGCCGGAGGCGAACGCGAAGGCGGCGTCGCCCTGCTCCAGGGCGGCCAGCTGCACCTCCAGCGCGGTGCGGGTGGGGTTGCCGGAGCGGGAGTACTCGTAGCCGGTGCCCAGGCCGGTGCGCAGGCCGCCGACGCCGTCCTGCTTGTAGGTGGACACCTGGTAGATCGGGGTCACGACGGCGCCGGTGGCCGGGTCGGCCTCCTGGCCGGCGTGCAGGGCGCGGGTGGAGAAGCCGGGCGTCGCGGGCTTGCCGCCGGTGGGGCTGTCGGGAGTCGTCACGGTCGGCAAGCCTACGCAGCGCGGGAAGGTCGCCGGGCCCCGCGCGGTTGCACCGGTCACCACGAGGGAGGAGCACGCATTGCTGTTCGGCAACCCGTACAAGACGCGCATGGTGACCCGTGAGGAGGCCCTGGCCGGCTCGCCGGCCCGCCGCTTCGAGGTCCCCGCGGAGCACGCGGTGCTCGGCACCCCGCTGGAGGGGCCGTGGCCGGAGAGCACCGAGGTGATCTCCTTCGCCATGGGCTGCTTCTGGGGCGCGGAGCGCATCTTCTGGCGACAGCCGGGCGTGGTGACCACCGCGGCCGGGTACCAGGGCGGCTTCACCGAGAACCCGACGTACGAGGAGTCGGTGACCGGCCGCACCGGCCACGCCGAGACGGTCCTGGTGGCCTACGACCCGGCCGTGACGAGCGCGGAGCAGCTGCTGAAGGTCTTCTGGGAGAACCACGACCCCACGCAGGGCTTCCGGCAGGGCAACGACCGCGGCACGGAGTACCGCTCGGCGGTGTACACCACGACCGACGCGCAGCTCGAGGCCGCTCGGCGCACCCGCGAGACGTTCCAGCGCGAGCTGACCGAGCACGGCCACGGGGAGATCACCACGGAGATCCGCCCGGCGGCCGAGGCGGGGCCGTTCTGGTACGCCGAGGAGCACCACCAGCAGTACCTGCAGAAGGTCCCGAACGGGTACTGCAACCACGGCCCGAACGGGATGACCTGCCAGATCGGGCTGGTCGGCACCGCGGAGTGAGCGCCCGGTGAACGGCACGGGGGTGGTGCCGCGATCTCGCGGCACCACCCCCGGTGCGTCCGCGGCTCCCCCGGAACCACGACGCCCCGTCCCCCCGGCGGGGGGGGGGGGGGGGGGGGGGGGGGGGGGGGGGGGGGGGGGGGGGGGGGGGGGGGGGGGGGGGGGGGGGGGGGGGGGGGGGGGGGGGGGGGGGGGGGGGGGGGGGGGGGGGGGGGGGGGGGG
>NZ_JBKBCT010000162.1:0-671 GCF_050871525.1 Kineococcus auxinigenes
AGACCCACCCTGGTTCACCTGCCTGCAGCATCCTCTCTCGCAAAGCCACATACTGTGCAGTCGAGAACCTTGGCCCAAACTGAAAGAAATCCTGCCCCTCGAAATCACTCTTTGGCGTCCAGACCTGCCATAGGTACTTGTAGAAGCGGGCCTGTGGATGAAGACGCTGCGCAAAAGACACCAGCCCATCCGGTGTAAAGCGTTCCCAGTTTTCTCTTGTTGGCGCTATCACTCTCACTCCACCGAAGAATCGCCTGCTTGTTTGGCCATCATCGCACGGGGCCCTTCTCGAAACATCCGCACTCGCGTGGGATTGCATCGGCGATGCTGCGTTATTCGACGAAGCACGTAATCAGCGCGCTGAGCAGATTGCCGGTGCCAATGCACCGGAAATGGCTGTCAAATGTCCGATGAGTTTTTGGGTCATACGTTCCGACCAGCTGGAACGCTGCGTTCCTGGCGACCTGTTTTCCGCTTGCCTCGGTCTTGATGGCCCCAATCACCCTGAAGTGTGCGTCTCGAAGATATTCGGTGCTCATAGCCCCTCCCTTGGTTGACGTGATGCCAATTGCATGTGGCACCCTGCAACCCTACGACCACTCCAGGACACTCCGTGTCCCAATATGAGCGGGCACCAGTCGTCTCAGAAATCCTCCGCCCAGCGCTCCCAG
>NZ_JBKBCT010000163.1:0-669 GCF_050871525.1 Kineococcus auxinigenes
GTTCTTGGTGCTCCTTACGCTTCTGGGGTTGGCGCTCGTCAATGGCTCTGTGATGCAGGAAATGATGTTCGGCAACAGCAAGGACACCAAGCTAGCGTTTCAAGCAGCGGAAACGGCCCTTCGCGATGCTGAATTGGACGTTGCCCAGAACATCACGGCGACAACGGCGTTTGTACAGGGGTGCACGAGTGGCTTGTGCACGCCGCCATCATCCTGGTCGACGCCAAAGTCGGCGTCGATCTCTACGCTGATTGATTGGACGAACAGCGCGAACACGCGTACCTACGGTGCTTATACGGGAGCAGTTGCGTTGCCCAATGTTGCTTCCCAGCCGCTGTACGTCATTGAAAAGCTCTCCGGACTGTCCGTGCCGGCAGGCGAGAGTATTGGGATTGGTGTGAAGCCGCCAGCAGGAGGGACGGCTTACCGGATCACGGTCTACTCGACCGGCGCACGCCCCGAAACCCACGTTGTTCTCGAATCCATTTACGTGAAGCGCTGAGGCCATGAAGACGCAATCTTTCTTAGTCAAGGCGCTCGCGCTGTTGATCAGCTCGCTGCTGCCGCTGACGACTAACGCGGCGCTGCTAACCATCGCGCAATATCCGCTGTTTCTGTCGAGCAACACAGCGACGCCCAATATTCTGGTGGTCTATGACAACTCGCAGT
>NZ_JBKBCT010000164.1:0-668 GCF_050871525.1 Kineococcus auxinigenes
TACCGAATCATCGCGGACAATCGCGACCTGAACTACGACAAGTTCATTCTGGAAGGCCAACCCGACGCCAACGACGTTGATGACTACACCTCGCACAACACCGAGCGATTGAGCGTGGAGCGCATCAAGCAGCTTCTGCTCACGCTGCCCTATGTTCGTAAACAGGTGAAGAAGTAATGCGCCCACTGGTATCAGTCATCATCCCCACTCACGGACGCCCTGAATGCGCGGTTTCCACGATCCGTGCGGTGCTGGCGGCCTCCGACGAACTGGAAGTCGTTGTCAGCGACACCACCAATGAAGACAGAATCAGCCCCGAATTTGCTGGCGAGGACAGTTCGCGCCTAAAGCTTCTTCGGCCCGGCGAACCGCTCAGCGTAGTTGACAACTTCAATCTCGCGCTGAGTCATGCAACGGGTGAGTACCTAGCATTCATTGGGGATGATGATCTGGTATCCACGCAGATCACGGAGGTTGCGCGTTGGGGGATCGCCAACCATGTTGACGCCTTCAGCTTCACCTTCCCCATGTTGTACTACTGGCCGACCTTCTCAAGCACGACACGATGGAAGGCCGAAGGGAGCACGCTCGTTATCAGCGACTTTGATGGACGAGTGACTCCCTTCGACGCAAAGGCAGAGTTGTCGATCGCGCTGCGTAATATGGGG
>NZ_JBKBCT010000030.1:0-42421 GCF_050871525.1 Kineococcus auxinigenes
CGCCCCCCCCCCCCCCCCCCCCCCCCCCCCCCCCCCCCCCCCCCCCCCCCCCCCCCCCCCCCCCCCCCCCCCCCCCCCCCCCCCCCCCCCCCCCCCCGGCGGGCGGGACGGCGGTGGAACCCGCCGTCGTGCGCCGCGACGACGTCGTGCTCTCGGTGGAGGCGGGCGAGGACACCGCCCGCGCCCGCGCGCTGGCGGTGCACCTGGGGCACCTCCTGGACTCCGGTCGAGCGCCCCTGCGGCGGCACCGGCCCCGCGCCGGCCGCGTCGTCCTGGTCGGCGGTGGGCCCGGCGAGCCGGAGCTCATGACGCTGCGCGGGCGCCGGCGCCTGGCGGAGGCCGACGTCGTGGTCGTTGACCGGCTGGCCCCCACGGGTGTCCTCGACGAGCTCGAGCCGGACGTCGAGGTCGTGGACGTCGGCAAGACCTCCGGGAACCACCCCGTGCCGCAGGAGGAGATCAACCGCGTCCTGGTCGACGCCGCTCTCGCCGGGCGCACCGTCGTGCGCCTCAAGGGCGGCGACCCGTACGTCCTGGGGCGTGGTGGCGAGGAGGTCCTCGCCTGCCGCGCGGCGGGGGTGGAGGTCGAGGTGGTGCCCGGCGTCACGAGCGCCTTCGCCGTTCCCGCCGCCGCCGGCATCCCCGTCACCCACCGCGGGGCCGCGCGCTGCGTCACGGTCGTCTCGGGCCACGAGGACCTCGACGGCGACGACCTGGGGGCCCTGGCGCAGCTGGCTGGGACGCTCGTGGTCCTCATGGGCGTGGCGGCCCTGGACCGGCTCGCCGCGGGGCTGCTGGCCGCCGGTCGCGACCCCGCCACACCGGTCGCCGTGGTGCAGGACGGCTGGAGCCCGCGGCAGCGCACCACCACCGCGCCCCTGGCCGACCTCGCCCGGGTGGCGCGCGCCGCGGGGGTGCGCGCCCCGGCCGTCGTCGTGGTCGGCGAGGTCGTCGACGCCCTCGCCCCCCACGGGGCCTGAGACGCGTCGAGGGGGCGGGACCCACCGGGCCCCGCCCCCTCGACGTCGGCCTGCTCAGCGCTTCGCGGCGCCGATCCCGCCAGGCTCGGAGCCGACCACGATGGGGGCGCGCACCGCGTTGCCCCACTCGGTCCAGCTGCCGTCGTAGTTGCGCACGTTCTCCAGGCCCAGCAGGTGCGTCAGCACGAACCACGTGTGGCTGGAACGCTCCCCGATGCGGCAGTACGTGACGGTGTCCGTCTGCGGCGTCAGCCCGGCGCCGGAGAAGTAGATCTCCTCCAGCGCAGCGCGGTCCTTGAACGTGCCGTCCTCGTTCGCCGCCTTCGCCCACGGCACGCTGGCCGCGCCCGCGATGTGCCCGCCGCGCAGGGTGCCCTCCTGCGGGTAGTCGGGCATGTGGGTGCGCTCACCGGTGTACTCCTGCGGCGAGCGGACGTCGATCAGGCCGCCGCGGTGCTCGCGCACGTCCGGGGCGAACGCGCGCACGCGGCTGTCGTCACGCTCCACGACGGGGTACTCGGTGCGCTCGCGCTGGGGGGTCTCGGTCGTCAGCTCACGTCCCTCGGCGGCCCACTTGGCACGGCCGCCGTCCAGCAGGCGCACGTCCTCGTGACCGAACAGCGTGAACACCCACAGGGCGTACGCGGCCCACCAGTTGCTCTTGTCGCCGTAGATGACGACGGTGTCCTCGCGACGGATCCCCTTGCGGGAGAGGAGGTCCGCGAACGCGGCGCCGTCGACGTAGTCGCGGGTCACCTCGTCGTTCAGCTCGGTGTGCCAGTCGACCTTGACCGCGCCGGGGATGTGACCGGTCTCGTACAGCAGGACGTCCTCGTCGCTCTCCACGACGACCAGGCCCTCGCTGCCCAGGTTCTCGGCCAGCCAGGCGGTGCTGACCAGCTTCTCGGGGTGGGCGTACTCGGAGAACTTCGGCTCGGTCGTGTCGACGGGGGCGGTGCCGGACGTGGTGCTGGACATGCGTGTTCTCTCCAGGGCGTGACGAGGGTTCGACGGCCGCCGTGCGGCGGCCGGGTGCGGTGGTGGTGTGGTGCCGTACCGGTTTCCCGCGCTCGACCGGTCGGGGCGGCGCGGGGGTTCCGGGCGGGCGGGGTGCGCCCCGGGTCCGCGGGGCGCACCCCGCGGTCCGGGCGGGTTCTGCGGGCTGTCAGCGACAGGCGGCGGAACCGCGGCGGCACAGGTCGATGTGCCGCCGGGAGTGCAGTTCTGTGGTGCGGTCCTGCGTCATCGCGTGCCCTCCATCGGCCCTGGCGGAAGCACCCACGCCCTGCGGGAGGGGGGTTGCTGCGGCGTCGTCGAGCCAGGTCTCTCGGCCGCTCTGGATGGTCGTGGCGCCACCGTGCCCGGTGCGGGGGCGGGCTGTCAACCTCGCCGCACCACCCGCCGCCCGTTCAGGCCCCGGTCACCTCCAGGACCCGGCAGGCCACCGCACCGGAGACGCCCTCGCCGAGCACCTGCACGGTCCTCGTCTCCCCCGGCGCGAGGTCCTCCACGACGGTCCGTCCCCGACCCAGCTGGGCGTCGGCGGCGTCCATCCACTCCACGACGACCGCGAAGGCACCGGAGCGCTCGGCCGTGCCGGTGACCTCCAGGGTCGCGGTGGCCGCCCCGGAGGCGCCGGCGTCGCCGCAACCGGTCACCGCGATGCCCTCGGGGGAGCCGGAGGGCCGCGTGCCGGCCGCTCCCCCCTCGGCGGGCGGAGCGCTGATCCCGGGCCCGGCGGGGCCGGGCTCCGGCTGGTCGTCGACGACGTCGCCGCGCGCCTCGGCCGTGACGACCACGACGACCGCGGCTGCGGCCACGGACAGGGCCAACCCGGCGGCGGCCGTTCGCCGCGCCCGGCGCACCGCCGCGATCCCCGCCACGGCGCCGAGCAGCGCCAGGCACAGGGCCACCACGTGCAGCCGCGGGACGAGGGCGGTGGCGACACCCGCCAGGCCCAGCACGACGGAGGCGGTCGCCACCCCGTCGCGCGGTCCGCGGCCGGAGGAGGGGGCTGTTCGTGCGGTCGTGGTCACGGTGGCGTCCCGGGGCTCGTCGTCGTGCTCCTGGCCCGCTCCAGGCTAGGCGAACCGCCCGGGAACGGCGAGAGGGCCGGCCCCTCGCGGGACCGACCCTCCGTCGTGCTGCTCACTGTCGGGCTGACAGGATTTGAACCTGCGACCCCTTGACCCCCAGTCAAGTGCGCTACCAAGCTGCGCCACAGCCCGATGGCCCGCTCCCCCGTTCCCGGGCGGCGAACCGGTGACAACCTTACATCACCGCTTGCGCTTCTCCCGCACGCGCACGCTCACCTCGATGGGCGAGCCCTCGAAACCGAACTCCTCGCGCAGCCGCCGTTCCAGGAAGCGGCGGTAACCGGCCTCGAGGAAGCCGCTGGCGAAGAGCACGAACCGCGGCGGCCGCGTCGACACCTGCGTGCCGAAGAGGATGCGCGGCTGCTTGCCGCCGCGCACCGGGTGCGGCTGGGCGGCCACGACCTGCCCCAGGAAGCTGTTCAGGCGCCCCGTGGGCACGCGGGTGTCCCAGGAGTCCAGGGCGGTGTCCAGGGCGGGCACGAGCCGTTCCAGGTGCCGGCCGGTCATCGCCGAGACGTTCACCCGCGGCGCCCACGGGATCTGGACGAGCTCCTTCTCGATCTCGCGCTCGAGGTAGTGGCGGCGCTCCTCGTCGGTGAGGTCCCACTTGTTGTAGGCCACCACGAGCGCGCGCCCGGACTCCACGACCAGCGAGACGATGCGGATGTCCTGCTCGGTCAGCGGCTCGCTGGCGTCCAGCAGCACGACCGCCACCTCCGCCTTCTCCAGCGCGGCCTGCGTGCGCAGGGAGGCGTAGAAGTCCGCGCCCTTGGTCAGGTGCACCCGGCGGCGGATGCCGGCGGTGTCGACGAAGCGCCAGGTGCGCCCGCCCAGCTCGATGAGCTCGTCGACCGGGTCGCGGGTGGTGCCCGCCGTGGGGTGCACGACCACCCGCTCGGAACCGGCGAGCTTGTTCAGCATGCTGGACTTGCCGACGTTGGGGCGGCCCAGCAGCGCCACGCGGCGCGGACCGCCGACGGGCTCGGCGCCGCCCACGGCGGAGACCTCCGGCAGCAGCCGCACGGCGGCGTCCAGGGCGTCGCCGGTGCCGCGCCCGTGCAGCGCCGAGACCGGGAACGGCTCCCCCAGGCCCAGGCGCCACAGCTCGGTCGCGTCCGCCTCCTGCCGCGGGCCGTCGACCTTGTTCGCCACGAGGACCACGGGCTTGCCCGAGCGGCGCAGCAGCCGCACGACCTGCTCGTCGGAGGAGGTCGCGCCGACGGTCGCGTCCACGACGAACACGACGGCGTCCGCGAGGTCGATCGCGATCTCCGCCTGCTCGGCGACGGCCAGGTTCAGGCCCTCGACCTTGCGCTCCCAGCCGCCGGTGTCGACGAGGGTGAAGTCGCGCCCGGCCCAGTTCGCCGGGTAGGAGACCCGGTCGCGGGTCACGCCGGGCACGTCCTCCACGACCGCCTCGCGACGGCCGATGATGCGGTTGACCAGCGTGGACTTGCCCACGTTGGGGCGCCCCACGACCGCCAGCACCGGCAGCGGGCCGGAGGGGGCGTCCTCGGGGCCGCCGGCGCCGTCGTCGCCGAGCAGCGCCACGTCCTCGGGCGAGAGCTCGTAGTCCTCCAGGCCGGCGCGCAGGGCGCCCTCGACGCCCGCGTCCATCTCGCTGGCCGCGTCCATCTCGTTCGGGGTGTCGGGTGTGCTCACCGGTGACCTCCGGTCACGTCGTCGGACGCCATCTCGCCCAGGCCCAGCTCGGCGGCGGCGTCCTGGTCCTCTGGCAGGGGGGTTCCCGTGCGGCGCATGCTGTCCAGCACGTGCGCCGAGAGCTTGTCGCGGACCTGCTCCACCGCCGCCGACAGCGCGGCGCGGCCCGGCACGCCGGGTTCCTTGACCACCGTGAACGGCTCGCCGAAGCAGTAGTGCAGCCGGCGCCGCGGCGGTGGTGCGGTGCGGTTGCGCTCGCCGGGGCGGTGGGCGCCCAGGCACGCCACCGGCACCACGGGCGCACCGGACTGCAGCGCGATCCAGGCGATGCCCGAGCGCACCGAGGCGGCGTCGCCGCGCCCGCGGGTGCCCTCGGGGAACACCCCGGCCGCGCCGCCCTCGGCGAGCACGCGCAGCACCGTCTGCAGCGCGTCGCGGTCGCCGTGGCTGCGGTCGATGGGGATCTGCCCGGCGCGCAGCAGCGCCCAGCCGACGACGCCGCCGAACATCTCCTTCTTCACCAGGAACGCCACGTCGCGCGGGGCGACCCCGTACAGCAGCGGGCCGTCGGTGAGGGAGGCGTGGTTGGAGGCCAGCAGCACCGGCCCGGTCGCCGGGACGTTCTCGGCGCCGTGGACGGTGGCGTTCCACACCACGTGCGCCAGGAACCGGCCGATGCCCTTCGTCCACGCCTGCGGCTTGCCCGCGCGCGGGACCGCGACCGCCCCGGCCGGGGCGGCGGCGCTCACGCGCCCTCCCCGGTGGCTTCGCGCACCAGCTGCAGCAGCGCGGCCACGGTGCCCTCGAAGTCCAGGTGGGTCGAGTCCAGGGTGAGGACGCCGTCGGCGGCCGCGGTGAAGGCGGTGGTGCGCGCGTCGACGCGGTCGCGCTCGGACACCGAGCGGCGCACGGCCTCCACGGAGGCGACGTCGGCGGCGCCGAGGTCCTGCTGCGCGCGCCGGGCCAGGCGCACCGCCTCGTCCGCGGTCAGCAGCACCCGCACGTGGGCCTGCGGGGCCACCACCGTGGTGATGTCGCGGCCCTCGGCGACGACGCCGGGCCGGGCACCGGGCGCCGGTGCGGCGCAGGCGGCCTCGATCAGGGCGCGCTGGCGCAGCACGAGGTCCGCGCGCACGGCGGGCACGGCGGCGACCGCGCTGACCGCGGCGGTCACCTCCGCCCCGCGCACCTGCTGCGTCACGTCGGTCTCGGTGCCGTCGGCGTCCACCACGGCGATCGAGGGGGCCTGCGGGTCGGTGCCCACCGACAGCGCCGCGGTGCGCACGTGGGCCGCGACGGCGGCCGGGTCGGCCAGGTCCACGCCGGCGCGCAGGGCGGAGAAGGTGACGGCCCGGTACATGGCCCCGGTGTCCAGGAACGCCACGCCCAGGGCGCGGGCCGCGGCCCGGCTGACGCTGGACTTGCCGGAACCGGAGGGGCCGTCGACGGCCACGACGATGCCCGGCGGCGGGGCGGAGGTGCCGGCGCCGGTCACGGCGGAGGGGGTGTCGGCGGGCGCGACGGGACCGCTGGGAGAGGTGGGCACCGCACGAGGTTAGTCGACCCGGCACCGGCGCACCGACCCCGTGCACCACGCCGGGGGCTGGGAGCACCGGCGCGGCTCAGGAGGCCGGGACGGTCCAGCCCCGCGCCCGCAGCGCCTCCGCCAGCGGCCTGGCCGCGGCCGGCAGCACGTCGACGGAGGCCAGGGCGACCGCCTGCCCCGGGGAGTGCTCCAGGCGCAGGTCCTCCAGGTTCACGCCGGCGGCACCGACGTCGCCCAGCAGCCGGGCCAGCTCGCCGGGGCGGTCCGGCACCACCACCACGACCGTCGCGTAGAGGGCCGGCGCCCCGCCGTGCTTGCCCGGGATGCGGTCGCGGCCGGCGCCGCCGGCGGCGACGAGGCCGGCCAGGCGCCCCCGCGCCCCCGGCGCCTGCGGATCGGCCTGCAGGGCGCGCAGCGCCGCGACCACGGCGTCGAGGTCCGCGCGCAGCGCTTCCAGGACGTCGGCCACCGGACCGGCGTTGGCGGTCAGGATCTGCGCCCACAGCGCCGGGTCGCTGCCCGCGATGCGGGTGACGTCGCGCAGGCCCTGACCGGCCAGCGCGACGGCCGGTTCGGGAGCCTCGCGCAACCGCGCGGCCACCAGGCTGGCGGCGACCTGCGGGGCGTGCGAGACCAGCGCCACCGCCTCGTCGTGCTCGTCGGCGGGCATCGCCACCGGCACCCCGCCGCAGTCCAGGGCGAGGTCGTGCACCAGCGCCACGGCCCGGCGCTGCACCGCCCCGGTCGCCGAGACCACCCAGGGGCGGCCGGCGAACAGGTCGGCGCGCGCCGAGACGGCCCCGCCGCGCTCGCGCCCGGCCATCGGGTGCCCCCCGACGTAGCGGGTCAGGTCCGCGCCGGCGGCGCGCAGGGCGGCCAGCGGCCCGCCCTTGACGCTGGCGACGTCGGTGACCACGGCGTCCGGGTGTAAAGCCAGCTCGGCGGCCACGACGTCGGCCACCACGTCCGGCGGGGCGGCCACCAGCACCAGGCGCGGGTCGTCGCCGGGGGCGGGCAGCCGACCGGCCCCGAGGTCGCGGGCCAAGGCCACCGCGGTGGGCGAGACGTCGCTGAGCACGACGTCGACCCCGCGCAGGGACAGCGCCAGCCCGGCGGAGGCGCCGAGCAGGCCGGTGCCGACGATGCGCACCGTCCCGCTCGTGCGGGCCGGTGCGGCGGCGTCCAGGGTCACCGGGGCCTACTGGGCGATGTCGCGGCGCAGGGCCTGCGCGCCGCGCAGGTAGACGTGGCGGACCTCGGCGCGCGCGCGGGGCGTGTCCACGTGCGCCATCAGGCGGATCACCCGCGGCATCGAACCGTCGATCTCGAGCTCGCGCGCGCACATCAGCGGCACGTCCCCCATGCCGAGCTCGCGCGCGGCCACGGCGGGGAACTCGCTGACCAGGTCGGAGGTGCAGGTGAACAGGATGCTGATGAAGTCGTCCGGGGACAGCTCGTTCAGGCGCACCACCTCGGTGACGAGCTCGCGCGTCGCGGCGAGCACGACCTCGCGCTCGTCGACGTCGACCTGCACCGCACCCCGGACCGCCCGCACCGACACGCCGCTCACCGTACCGAGACCGCGGCCGGCGACGGCCGCCCGGGTGCGCTCACAGCCCCACGGCCGCCATGAGCTGCTGGACCTCGCCGCGAGTCAGGCGCCGGTTCCTGCCGGGTTTGAGGTCGCCGAGCACCAGCGGGCCCATCTGGGTGCGCACGAGCTTGAGCACCGGGTAGCCCTCGGCGTCCAGCATGCGGCGCACCACGTGCTTGCGGCCCTCGTGCAGGACGACCTCGACGAGCGCGTAACCCGGCTTGGAGTCCACCAGCCGGAAGGAGTCCACCGTGGCAGGACCGTCGTCCAGCTCCACGCCGGCGCGCAGGTTCCTGCCGAGCTCGCGCTTGACGGGCCCGCGCACCTCCGCCAGGTACGTCTTCTGCACGCCGAAGGAGGGGTGCTGCAGGCGGTGCGCGAGGGCCCCGTCGTTGGTCAGCAGGATCAGGCCCTCGGTCTCCAGGTCCAGGCGGCCGACGTGGAACAGCCGTTCCTCGCGCGGGCCGACCATGTCGGCCAGGTTCAGCCGGTCCTGCTCGTCGAACATCGTGGAGACCACGCCCTTGGGCTTGTTCACCATGATGTAGACGAGCTGGTCGTCCACGGAGAAGCGCAGGCCGTCCACGTGGACGACCTGGCGGGCCGGGTCGATGCGCACGCCGAGCTCGGTGACGACCTGCTCGTCGACCGTGACGCGACCGGCGGTGATCATCTCCTCGCAGGTGCGGCGCGACCCGGCGCCGGCCTGGGCGAGGAACTTCTGCAGCCGCACGCCCTCGGGGTCGTGCACGTCGCCCCCGCGCACGGACGGCGCGGGGCCCCGGCGCGGCGGTGCCGGTGCCGGCTTGATGTCGTCGGTCATGCGGCGGGCGGCGCCGCGGCCGGCGGAGCGCTTGCCGGGCTGGTCACCGGCGCGCTTGCCGAACGGCTTGCCGCCGCCCTTGCCGCCGGTGCCGGGCTTGCCCCCGGCACCGGGCTTGCCGCCGCGGCCCTGCGCGGGCCGCCCGCCGGTGCCGCCCTGGCGGCGGCCACCTCCTCCTCGGGGCGCGGTGGGGCTCATCGTGGTTCCTCCTGCTGGTCGTCGGGCGCCGCGGGGGCCGCCGGTCCACCCGGGGCCGCCGACGCCGCGTCGTCCGCGGCGCTCGCGCGCTCGGTCCCATCATCCCCCACCGCGGGCGGCCCGCCGACCTCCCCGGCCAGGACCCCCGGGGCGTCCGGGGCGACCGCGTCGGCCACCGCCCCGGCGAGCGCGGCGCCGGGCTCGGGGGCGAGCACCTCGCGCGGCTCCAGGTCCTCGGGATCGACGTCCTCGGGCAGGAACGGAGCCAGCGGCGGCAGGTCGTCGATCCCGTCCAGGCCCATCCGCTGCAGGAACTCGTCGGTGGTGCGGTAGAGGGTCGCCCCGCTGGTGGCCTCCACGCCCGCCTCGGTGACCAGGCCACGGGTCAGCAGGGTGCGCATGACACCGTCGACGGACACCCCGCGCACGGCGGACACGCGTGCGCGGCTGACCGGCTGGCGGTAGGCGACGATCGCGAGGGTCTCCAGGGCGGCCTGGGTGAGCTTGGCGGTCTGCCCGTCGAGGAGGAACGCCTCGACCACGTCGGCGTGCTCGGGGCGGGAGTACACCCGCCAGCCGCCGCCGACCTCGCGCAGCTCGAAACCGCGCCCGGCCTCGGCGTACTCCCCGGCCAGCTCGCGCAGCAGCAGGTCCACCTCGTCGGGCTGCTCGCCCGTGGCGCGCGCCAGGGCCTGCACCCCGACCGGCTCGTCGGCGACCATCAGGACGGCCTCGATCGCGGAGCGCACCCGGCGCCCCGGGTCGTCGGCGGGGTCGTGCTCGGTTTCCCGCACCTGCTCGTTCACCGTTCTCCCCCCGGCGCGGCCTGCGCGCCCTCGAACTCGTCGACACCCGCGAGCACGCCGGAGGCGGCGTGCGCGCCGTCGGCGGCCCCGGCGTCCCAGCGCACCGTCAGCGCTCCCAGCGCCTCGGGCTGCTCCAGGCGCACCCGCCGCTCCCGGAACAGCTCGAGCACCGCCAGGAACCGGGCGACGACCACGAGGGTGCCCAGTTCGCCCTCGCCGGCGTCGGCGGTGATCTCGGCGAAGGTCAGGCTGCCGCTGCGGCGCAGCCGCTCCACCACGAGCGCGGCCTGCTCGCGCACGCTGACGGCGCTGGCGTGCAGGTGGTCCAGCCCGACCGCGGGGACCGGTTTCGGCGTCAGGGCGCGCGCGGCGATCGCCGCGAACTGCTCGGGGCTGACGGTCAGGACCAGGTCCGGCAGGAGCTTCTCGAAGCGCGGCTCGACGGCCACGGCGCGCGGCACCCGCCGCGAGGCCTGCGCGAACCGCTCCGCCAGCACGGCGGCGACCCGCTTGTAGGCGCGGTACTGCAGCAGCCGGGCGAACAGCAGGTCGCGCGCCTCCAGCAGGGCGAGGTCCTCGGGGTCCTCCACGTCGGCGGCCGGCAGCAGGCGAGCGGCCTTGAGGTCCAGCAGGGTGGCCGCCACGACGAGGAACTCGCTGGCCTCGTCGAGGTCCCAGTCGCCCTCACCGGACGAGGCGGCGCGCAGGTGCGCGATGAAGTCGTCGGTCACCCGCGCCAGCGCCACCTCGGTGACGTCGAACTGGTGCTTGGCGATCAGGCCCAGCAGGAGGTCGAAGGGCCCGGCGAAGTTCTCGAGCCGGACCTCGAAGGCACCGCGCGCACCGGCGGGGTCGGCGCCGGCGGACCCCTCGGGCAGGACCGGTCGCGAGGAGGGCACCACGGGAGCCACCGTACCGGCGCGCCGGCTCACGCGCGGGCGAGCTCCACCGCGTCGAGCGGCGTCGCGCCGGGGACCGTCGTGGCGGGCACCTGCACGGGCACCAGCTCGCCGTCGCCGGTGTGCAGCAGCACCCGGCCGGGGTTCGGCGCGGCGCCCAGCACGCTGCGCGGCACGCGCGCGCCCACGACGTCGCCGGCCATCACGTCCTGCGGGGCGATGAGCACCCCGCACCGGTTGCGGCGCAACGGCACCTGCCAGTTGGAGAACCCGGCACCGACCTCGCTGGTCTCACCGGCGACCACGACGGCGCTGCCGCTGGAGCGGGCGCGGGAGACGAACGCGGCCAGCCACGCGTCGGCGGAGCAGGTGCGCAGCACCTCGGCGTCGTCGACGAGCAGCACGGCGGGCCCGGCGGCCTCGCCGAGGACCGGCTCCAGCTCGGCGGCGGTCAGGTCGTCGCCGGTG
This sequence comes from Kineococcus auxinigenes, assembly GCF_050871525.1. Taxonomy (NCBI): domain Bacteria; kingdom Bacillati; phylum Actinomycetota; class Actinomycetes; order Kineosporiales; family Kineosporiaceae; genus Kineococcus; species Kineococcus auxinigenes. The sequence goes on from NZ_JBKBCT010000030.1 coordinate 11,073, forward strand.
AGCACCGCGCGCACGCCGGGGTGAGCGGCCAGCTCGCGCAGCGGCGAGGGCCGCGGGGCGGCGACGACCAGCTCGGCGCCCTGCTCCAGCAGCGAGCGCGCCACGGTCAGCAGCACGGTGCTGCGCCCCGAGCGCGACGGCCCGGCGACGATCGCGGTGCCCGCGCCGGCGCGCAGGTCGAACCCGCGGGCGTCGAGGTCGTCGCCGCCGACGCCGACGAGGGCGAACAGCCCGCCGGGGGCGAGGTCAGCGCGCTCGCGGGCCTGCTCCCACGTCAGGCGCACGGGCATGCTCTGCAGGCGGAAGGGCCGGCGGTGCCGCGGCGTGGCGGCGTCCCGCTCGCGCAGGCGCTCGCCGAGCGCGGCCAGGGCCGCGACCTGCGCGGGCCCGGAGGGGTCGGGGCCGAGGACGGCGACCTGCGCCTCGACGCCGCTGCCGGAGCGCAGCACGCGCCCTGCCGGCACCTCCTCGGGCACCTGGCGCACCGACAGGCCGGCCATCGCGGCGTCCGCGCGGTCGGTCAGGCGCAGCAGCAGCTTGTCCTCCACGAGGGTGCCGGTGCGGCCGGTGAGCAGCTGGCGGTCGCCGGCGACGACGAGGTGGACGCCGACACCCGCGCCCTCGCGCAGCAGCAGCTGCACGGTCTCCAGCGGCGCCTGCCCGTCGAGCTCGGCGATGCCGCCGAGGAAGCCCTCCCAGCGGTCCAGCAGCAGCACCACGTGCGGCCACGGGTCGGCACCGGCGGGCCCGGCGGCGGCGCGCTGCTCGGTGACGTCGGCGACGCCGAGCGCGCCGAGCTCGGCCTGCCGGCGCAGCACCTCCTCGCGCAACCGGCCCAGCAGGCGCAGGGCCCGCTCCGGCTCACTGCGCTGGACGACGGCACCGGTGTGCGGCAGGGCGTTCAGCGCGAGCAGCGCGCCACCACCGCAGTCCAGGCCGTGCAGGTGCAGGTCGGCCACCGGCACCCGGGCGGCGAGCGAGGCGGCGAGGGTGCGCAGGACCTGCGAGCGGCCGCTGCGGGGAGCGCCGACGACGTAGAGGTGCCCGTCGCGCTCGAGGTCCAGTTCCAGCGGTGCGCGGCGCTGCTGCGCGGGCAGGTCCTGCACGCCGAACGCGGCGGCCAGCGGGCCTGCCGGTTCGCCGGCTGCGCCGGCCACGTCGGCGAGGTCGAGCAGGTCGTCCAGGGCGGGCAGCCACGGGCTGGCCGGGCGCGGCAGGCCCAGTTCCTCGCTCGCGGCGCGGACCGCGTCGACGAGCGCGCGCAGGTCGGTGGCGGCGGCGTCCTCCTCGGCGGCCTGCGCGCGCGGGCGGCGCGGGGCGGGCAGGCCCAGGTCCTCGGGGCGCAGCGGGGCGCTCCACGGCGCGGGGACCTGCTGCCCCGCGGCGCCGGGGCGGCGGCCGCCGACGCGGCCGGCCTGGAACGGCACGAGCGAGCCGTGCCCGAGCTTGACGTAGGCGCGGCCGGGAGTGCTCTTGAGGATGCGCGCGGCGTCGGGGGCGTCGAGGACGTCGGAGCTCTCCCCGGCGTCGGTGACGCGCAGCGCGATCCGCAGGTTGGTGTTGGCGCGGATCTCGGCGCTGACGACACCGGTGGGCCGCTGGGTGGCCAGCAGCAGGTGGATGCCCAGGGAACGCCCGCGCTGGGCGATGTTCACCAGGCCGGTGACGAACTCGGGCAGTTCACGGGCCAGCGAGGCGAACTCGTCGATGACGATGAGCAGCCGCGGCAGGGCCGGCGCGCCGAGGTTCGCGGTGTGTTTCGCGGCGGCTTGCTCGCGCAGGTCGTCGTAGTCCTCCAGGTCCTTCGCGCCCGCCGCGGCGAGCAGGTGCTCGCGCCGGTGCAGTTCCGCTCCCAGGGAGGTCAGCGCGCGGCCGACGAGGTGGGTGTCGAGGTCGGTGACCATCCCGACGGTGTGGGGCAGGTCCACGCAGTCCTTGAACGCGGCCCCGCCCTTGTAGTCGACGAGCACGAACGTCATGGCGTCGGGGCGGTTGGCCACCGCCAGGGAGGCGACGATGGTCTGCAGCAGTTCCGACTTGCCGGAACCGGTGGTGCCCGCGATGAGCCCGTGCGGGCCGTCGGCGCGCAGGTCGAACCCGAACGGGCCGTCGAGGGACTCGCCGACGACGGCGACGGTGCTGCGCCCGCCGAGCGTCCAGCGCGCCGCGACGGCGCTCGACGAGGGCGGTTCGAGGCCGAGGACGTCGAGCAGGCGGGAACTGCCGGGCAGCGCGGCGCCGGAGTCGTCGTCGCCGGTGTCGCGCAGCGGTGCCAGTGCTCGGGCGATGCGCGGCGCCCACCCGGGCGCCGGTTCGTCGGCCAGGACGTCGCGGACGGTCTCGTGCCGCTGGCGCTCCAGCCGCAGGCGGGTCCCGGCGCGCCGCTGCTCCTCGGTGACGACGGCGGTGCACTCCTCGGGCAGGGAGCGGCGGTCGGCGTCGCAGCAGATCAGCCGGACCCCCAGGGCGGGGCCGTCGGCGAGCAGGCTGACGACGCCGGGGAGGGACCGCAGCCGGCGAGCGCCGTCCAGGACGACGACGAGGTCCGGTGCCTCCAGCCGGGCACCGGCGGGCAGGTCCGCCAGCGCCCGGCGGCGCTGGTCGACGGCGGCGGTGAGCTCGGCGACGCGGCGGGCCCAGGTTTCGGTGCCGGTTCCGGCGTACACCCCGCCGGCACCGCCGGGTTCGACGCGGGCGTGCGGCACCCAGCGCAGCCACTCCCACGCCGGCAGGCCCTCCGGGCCGGTGAGCACGTGGAACTGCACGTCGCGCGGGCTCTGCAGCACCGCGAGCTGGGCGAGCAGCCGTGCGGCGGTGCGGCGGGGTTCCGCCCCGGCGATGCCGAGCACGGGGTGCTCGGCGAGGGAGACGGTGACGGGGACGTGGCGCGCGGTCCAGGTGACGGTGCGGCGGTGCTCGAGCTGCTCGGGGTCCTCCAGCGTCACCTCGCTGGGCAGGTCGGCCACGCCCAGGCGCACGTGCAGGTGGTCGTCGTCGCGGCGGCGCCGTTCCCACAGGCGGGCTCGCGGGCCGACGGCGGTCAGCAGCAGTTCCGCCGGGTCGGCGGCCAGGTGCCTGCGATCGCGCCGCTCGTCGACGAGCGCGGTGCGCGCGTCGGCCTCGACGGCCGCCTTGTCCCGCTCGTACCTCTTGACGAGCTCGCGGTGGCTGGTGCGCCCGTGCTTGCGGTCCACGAGGGCGTTGGCGACGACGGCGATCGGCGACAGCAGGCCGAGGGCGAGGTAGCGGTAGTTGCTCGTGACGGCGATCATCGTGGCGCACATCAGCAGCGGCACGACGGCGGCGACGACGGGGAAGGGGCGGCGAGGCGCGTCCCCGGGCGGGGCGGGCAGGCGGAACGACGTGGTGCGCTCGAGCGGCAGGATCCGCGGAGGGCGGTTGTAGTCGTGCCCGACGAGGTCGTCGGCGGTTCCGGCGGACTTCTCCAGCACCGCGTCCGGGCCGGTCGGGGTGCCCACGTCGAGGAGGGCGCCACCGAGGTCGACGAGGTCCCTGGAACCCCACAGGACCGCTTCGCGCACCTCCTCGCCCTCCAGCCGGGCGGTGCCCTCGACGGCGCTCACGAGGACGGCCGCGGCGGTGGAGACGGACACCCGCACCGTCGCCGACCCGGCCACCGGCACGGAACCGTGCGGGCCGACGAGGTGCTCGCCCACGCCCAGGCGGTGCACGGCCCCGGCACCGGCGCCGGCGACGACGCGCAGCTCCACCAGCCCGGCCGGTTCCGCCGGCACGCACCCGCTCGCGTCGTGCAGGCTGACGACCGCGCCCTCGCGCAGCGGGCTCTCCCCCAGCGGCGTTCCGTGGTCCAGTTCCGCACCGTCGACGAAGACCCGAGCCCCCTCCCGGCCGAACGCGGGCGTGAGCTCGCCGAGGTGGACCTGCGGGTCGGCCTCGACGACGACGTCGCGCCGCTCGCCGCTGCGGGCGTCGACGACCGTGACGGCCAGGCGCACGGGACCTCCTCCACGGGTCGCGGGGTCTTCACGGATCGCTGGGTGTTCGCGGGTGGCCGTCCTCCCCCGCCCGCCGGCCACCCGGCGGGCGGGTGCGCGGCAGCTCGCGGGAGCGGTGGGTCAGCGGCCGAGCTGGGCGGCGAGCTGGACGTCGGCGTCCTCGAGGGTCTGCGCCGCGGTGCTCAGGTAGGTCGACATCCCGATGAGGCCGTCCAGGACGTGGGTGATGCCGGTGTTGAACTCGTCGTAGGAGTCCTTGAAGGCGACCGAGGACTTGTCGGTCACGTAGCCGGCGGAGACGAGGCTGTCGACGAGGGCCTTCAGGCGGGCGAGCTTGTCGGCGATCTCCTGCCTGCCGTTCTCCAGGTTGCCGGAGGCGGTGCGCATGTCGTCGTAGGTGACGTTCAGGTTCGCCACGGTGGTCTCCTTCTCCGAGGGGTTCTTCTCCGACCCGGGACCGGCGGTCCCGGGAGTTCCAGTGGAGCACTGAGAACGGTGTTCCGGTGCGGTGTCCACACGCCCGTCCGGGCGGTTCCACCGCCGTGCTCACAGGGCTGCGCGCAGCGCGGCCAGCCAGGAGGCGTACTCCTCCGGCGGCAGCCTGCGCGCGGTGCCGCGCAGGCCGAGCACCCCGAGGTCCAGGGTCCCCGCGTCGTCGATCGAGAACCGCCACGACGCCTCCGGAACGTCACCCACGCAGAGCACGGCGACGGGGGTGCGCCCACCGGTGGTGAGCCGGGTCAGTCGCCGCACCTGCTCCGGTGCGGGGCGCCCGGAGAGCGCGACGACCGTCGGCCGCGGGCGCCCGGCGTCGCGGGCGAGGCGCCCGGCCAGCAGGTCCTCCGGCCGGGACGGGGCCTCGTGCCGCACCTCCAGCCGATCCAGCAGCGGGTCCAGCGCGACGTGCGCGGTGAGGTTCCCGGGGGTCAGCGCGGACAGCTCGTCCCCGAAACCCACGAGGTGCACGTCCACGCCGTCGGACCACGAGTTCGTCGCCAGCTCCACGGCCATCGAGGTGACCACGTCCCGCGCCGCGTCCGACCGCCCGCCGACGGCGACGAGGCCCGGGGCGCTCTCCAGGTCCACGAGGACCTCGTGCTCACCGCTGCCGGCGACGTCCACGAGGGCCGGGTAGGGAGCGGCGGCCGGACCGGCGGAGGGGTTCTCGGGCAGGTCCGCGCGCGCGACCCGCCACGCGCCGGCGGCCAGCACCGTCCAGGGCGCCGGGGGAACGGCGGCGGGGCCGTCCGGACGGGCCCCGAGGTGCAGCACGAGCTCGTCGGCGGACAGGTGAGCGGCCACCACGTCCGGCAGCGGCAGCCCGGCGGCGGCCCGGTCCGCGGCCAGGGCCCGCAGCGCCGTGTCGAGGAACCGGGCGCGCGGCACGTCCGCGGCCAGCCGGACGTGCTCGACGACCTCCTCGCCGGAACGCCCGCGGGCGCGGCCGGACAGCGCGGCGAGCACACCCGCGAGCAGCAACCCGCCGCTGAGCGCGGCCTTGGAGACCACGTCGGAGGACTCCGGCGTCCCGTCCCCCACCGCAGCGGCGACCGGCGCAGCGGGAACGGCGGGAACGGGCTGCGGGGCGGGGGCGGGCGCGGGCGCCGGCGCGACGGGCACCGGGGCACCGGCGCCGACCGCGTCCGCCGGCAGCAGCAGCACCCACCCGGGCCGGATCAGGTCGGCGTCGAGGAGCCGGGACCCGTCGGGCTGCACCCGGTCCTTGTTCAGCTCGAAGATCTCCCGGTACCTCAGCGGGTCACCCAGGGTGCGTTCGGCGATGTCCCACAGGCAGTCGTGGTGCCGGCCGTTCGGGGGCTGCACCACGTGGCCGACGAGCCCGCCGGGGCCGGCGGGCGCGGTCGCGGTGCTGACCCACCCCGCCTCAGCAGCGGCACCCGCAGGCACGCGCGCCGTCGGGTCCGCCGTCGGGTCCCCCGACAGGTCCGACCCGGCGGGAGCACCACGAGCGGCACCGGCCTCCGCGCCGTGCGTGCCGGTCGCCCCCGCCGCGCCCCCGGCCCCGAGGTTCGTGGACGAGGCCACCGCGGCGAGGAACGGCGCCGCGGCGGTCGGCGGCACCCACACCGCCCCGGAGGCCAGCAGCAGGACGGCGGCGACGAGCCGCTGCGCGAGGACCTGGTTCGTTCCGCCGAGGCGCGCACGGGCGGCCGTGCCACCGCGGGCCCACGCGGCGAGCTCGGCGACCACGCACCCGGTGAAGTGCCCCCACAGCAGCCACAGGGCGGCGGCCAGCACGTCCACGACGGCACCCGCCGTCAGTTCCGCGTCGAGCCAGGCCGAGGTGGGTGGTGTCGCCGGCAGGGGGTTGCCGACCAGGTGCACCAGGCCGAGAGGGACGCCGCCGAGCACGGCGAGCAGCACCAGCGCGGGGGGGGGGGGGGGGGGGGGGGGGGGTGGACGCGCCGGCGGGGGCTCCCCCCCCCCCCCCCCCCGGCCGCCCCCCCCCCCCCCCCCCCCCCCCCCCCCCCCCCCCCCCCCCCCCCCCCCCCGCAGCAGTTCCAGGCGGCGCGCCTGCGGGGACAGCGCGCGCCGGGGCAGGCGCACCGGCGTGCGGCGCGACCCGGGCAGGGTTGAGGTGGACATGGTTCCTTCGTTTCTGGCGACGCCCGGGTCCTGCCCCGGGTCCTGCTGGGACGGTGGTGGGTGCTCAGCTCGTCAGCGGCACCACGAGCGTCTGCACCTCGGTGACGCGCAGACCGGTCTCGGTCTCCAGCTCCACGACGCGCAGCTCCTCCCACGTGGCGCCGGCGTCCCGGCTCACCTCGATGCGCCAGACCTCGGTGGCACGGACGGTGAAGTTGTCCGGGGTGCCCGCGTGGGTGCGCCCCGCGGAGGTGCTGCGGTAGGTGTACGAGCACAGCCCGGGGCCGCTGCGGACGCTCGCGCCGGCGGCCAGCCGGTTCCCCCGGCCCGCGCACCGCACGATCTCACCCGGTTCCTCCCCGGGTTCGACGACGAGTTCGACCACGACGGCCCTCATCCGCACGTCGCCCGAGGCGAGTTCCCGGGGTTCCTCCGGCTCGCCGCGGGAGAAGGCGATCGTCTGCCCGACGCGGGGCGTCGTCGACGGGGAGGTGAGCACGCCGAGGGTGTGGATCCGGCCACGGCGCTCGCGCGCGAGTTCCACGTACGCCTGCTGCCCCGCGGTGAGCTCGCTCCAGAAGGGGCAGCGGTCCGGCGCGTCGCGGAACACCACCACAGTGGACGGCGTGAACTCGATGTTCCAGGACGGCACACCGCTGTCCGGGTCCGGTGGTGGGGTGATGGTGATCTGCTGGAACTCCTCCGGCGTCGGGGTGGGGGTCGGCGACGCCGTCGGCGACGCGGTCGGCGACGCGGTCGGCGGCGCCGTCGGCGCCAGGGTCGGCGACGCGGTCGGCGGTGCCGTCGGTGAGAGGGTCGGCGATGCGGTCGGCGCGAGGGTCGGCGACGCTGTCGGGATCGCGGTCGGGCTCGCCGTCACCGGCACCGAGAGGAGCCGGGTGGACGGGGCGGTCGCGGCCGGGGCGGCGGGCTCGCCGGGACCACCGCCGGACAGGGTGACCCCGGTGAACGAGTCGGGGTCGGGCGCAGCGGTGTCCTGCAACCAGCAGGTCGGCACGGGTGCTCCCTGCAGGAGGTCGCGGAAGCTGCCCGCCCGGCGCGAGGAACCCGCGCAGCGCATCGAGTAGGTGCCCGCCGACGACGCACGGGTCAGGCAGGAGCCGGTGGTGCGCTGCACGTCACCGGAGGAGGAGGCCAGCGAGCGCGCCGCCCCGGCCTCCACCGCCGACGCCGCCGGCACCGGGGACAGCTGCAGCAGCACGACGGCCAGGGCCGCCGCCACCGCGCCGCGCGAGCGGCGCACCACGTCCACACCCATCAGAACCTCTCCTCGCGCACCTGCGCTGCCGAGCACTCCTCGCCCGCGCCGACGACGTCGTCGACGAGCCACCGCTCGCCGCTGCGCACCACGACCGCGCTCGCGCGCGCGAAGTGCGCCGGGTTCAGCGGCTGGCCACCGGCCCGGTCCACCTGCCAGCCGCGGTCCTGCAGGCACAGCTGCAGCTCCACGCGGTCCGCGCCGTCGCGGGTGCTGGTGAGCACCCCCACCGGGTACGGCCCGGGCATCTCGTCGCCGAGGTTCGCCGCCAGCAGCGGCACCGCCCACTCCAGCGCCGCCGGCGTCAGGGTCGCGGTGAACGCCGGCAGGGCGGCCGGGTCGCTCTGCCGGGCGTTGATCGCCAGTGCCTGCTGGCGCAGGTAGTCGCGCACCGCCACCACCGCGGGGTCACCGACGTACGGGTCCGCGGCCACGTCCCCGGCGGCTGGAGCGGGAGCCGGCGCCGGGGCCGTCGTGGCGGGCGCGACCGGGGTCGGGGGCGCCACCGCAGAACCCGCGCCCGAGCACGCGGTAGGGGTGGCCGCCACCGCGGCGGTCAGCAGCAGCGCGGCAGCGCCGCGCGCGCGCACGCCCCTCACCGCGCGTCCTCCTGGTCGGTGCCCTCGAAGGGGCGGGCCCGTCCGTCGCCGGCGGCACGCAGCTCACGGATGCCGACGATGCCCAGCAGGGTGGTCGGCACGACGACGTCGACGTGCGCCTGCACGACGATGCGGCGCCCCAGGGGATCGCCGTCGGACGTGGTGCCGCGGAAGCAGTCCCCGCTCGCGACGACAGGCCCGTCGGAGGCCGCCGCTGCGCGGCAGTAGGTGTTGACCCGCTCGGCCACCTGCTGCTCCGGCAGCAGCCGCAGCTCCGGCGCGTCGAGCTCGATGGCGGCCGCGCCGGCGCGTGCGGCCTCCTCGGCGTAGGCGATGGCCCGGGACCGTGCCGTCAACTGCCGCGAGGCGTCGGCGACCAGCCCGGCCAGCAGCAGCAGGACGAGGGCCAGCACCGGCACGGCCGGCGCGATGGATCCTTCGTCGCGACCTGCGACGAGGCGCAGCGAGGAAACGGTCACGACGACACCTCCCGGTTCGGGTCGAGGGGGCTGGAGAAGGACGAGCGGACGGTCACGCTGCCGGGGAACCCCGGCAGGCCGAGGTCGTCCAGCGAGTACGAGCAGCGCGCGGTGACGGTGACCGCGGTGCCGGGCACCAGCGGCGCGACCTCGTCCACGACCAGGGAGTCGGCGCAGTCGCCGGGGCCCACGGAGGTTGCGATCACCTCCTGGGCGCGGGTCCACGCCGCACCGGCGGAACGGGACTGGGTGGCCGAGCGGGCGGCGTCGCGCACGCCCGCGTCGAGCGTCGCCGACACCTGCGCGACACGCGCGTACGCCAGCAGCAACCCGATGAGCACCAGCAGGAGGGGCGCGACGAGGGTGAACTCCAGCGCCACGCTGCCGGCGTCCCCGGGCGCACCACGCCGCTTCACCGCGCCCCCTGGAACCGCTCGACGGTGCCGACGGCGCGCTGCGTCGTCGTCAGTTCCAGGCCGGGCACCAGGCTGATCACGCGCCCGGTGACCTGGACGCCGACCCGGCGCTGCTCCGGCTGCCACGTGGTGCTCACCTCCGGCTGCAGCAGCGACTCGCGGCCGAGGGTCCCCGCGAACAGGCGCACGTGCTCCTCCACCGCGGGCTGGCCCGCCTCGGCGGACTGCTGGTCGGGGAACACCCGCAACTGGGCGACGCCCTCGCGCGCGGCCTCCAGCGCGACGGAACGCCCGTACGCCCACAACCCCACCTGGACGGCGAAGAACACCAGCAGCAGGAACACCGGCGCGATGAACGCCATCTCCAGCGCGGCGGAACCCTCGTCGCGGCGCCTCACTCCGCGCCGCCCCCGGAGGCACCGCCCCCGGCGCACGCGGAACCGACGGCGACGTTCGCGCACTCCTGCAGGTCGGCCCCCTTGGTCTGGACGATGTTGAAGATCACCCCGCCGATGACGGAGGCGGCGACCACGACGACCGCGGCGATGATCGCCCACTCCAGCGCGGAGGCGCCGGCGTCGCGGCCGCCGGCCGCTGCCTGGCGAGCTCGCGCAGCGAGGGTGGAACGCACGCGGGTGAGGACGGTCGGGTTCGAGGACACGGGTTTCTCCTTCAGGGATTCGAGCTTGCAGGTCCTCGGTGCCGAGATGGCCCGGGGTGGGGAAGGGCGCCGGTCGCGTCAGGAACTGCCGAGCAGGTTCGAGACGGCGGGGAAGGCCAGGAACACCATGAACGCGGTGCACAGCAGCAGTTGCGCGACGAGCATGGACTGGGACTTCTCCCCCGCCTCACCCTCCACGTCGGCCATGTCGCGGCGGCGCACCGTCGCCGCGCGGGCCGCCAGCGAGGCACGGATCTTCGCGCCGTCGTCAGCCGCCAGCACCAGGGCTCCCGCCAGGTCGGTCAGTTCCGCGACGGCGAGTTCCTCACCGAGGTTCCCCAGCGCGTCCCACGGGTTCTCCCCCAGCAGCCGGGCGTTCGCCAGCGCCTGACGGATGCGCACCAGCGCCCAGTAGTCGCTGACCGAGGCGGAGCTCAGCAGCGCCTCGGGCAGGCCCCGCCCCCCGGCGAGGTTCATCGCCACCAGGTCGCAGAACACCCCGACGACACGGCGGAAGTCCCGACGGCGGCGCTCGGCGTCCGCGCGCAGCGCCAGGTCCGGGACCACGAACCCCAGACCGCCGAGCACGAGCGCCAGCGGAAGCGGCGCGCCGGCCGGCAGGGGCACGCCGGACGAGCGCAGGATCACCCAGCACACCGGTACCAGCAGCAGCAGGAGCAGGGCCGCGACCACCTTGGTGGCCAGGAACTCACCGGTGCCGCGGCCCAGCACGGCCAGGTCCGCCCGGGTGCGCCGCAGCCGCCAGCCGCGTTCGGCGCTGAGCACCTCCAGACGGTCGCCGAGGGCGCGCACCAACCGGCCGGTGGCGCTGGACAACCCCAGCAGTCCGCGGTCCGGCGCGGCGGACGCAGCGGCCTCGGCCGCGCTGAGCAGCCGCCGGCGCGCGCTGCGGCGCAGGCCGTCGTGCCGGGCGACCTGCACGGCCAGCGACGGGTGCGGGCGCAGCAGCACCGCGAGGACGAGCAGCACCCCGGTGCCGCAGGCGGCACCGGCGAGCAGGGCGGGCGTCACCGCGCCACCCCCGCCCCCACGAGGAACCTCTCGTGGCTCTCCACCCGGGCCAGCCGGCGCAACCACAACAGGCTGGCGAGCAGCACCGCCCCCACGACGAGCAGCGCGAGCTGACCGGTCACCGTGGAGTACGGCGCCACGTACGGGCGGTTGAAGACCGCCAGCAGACCCATCACGCCCAGCACGATGAGCAGCACGATCTGCACGCTGCGGCGGATGCTGCGGCGGCTGGCCTCGATGCGCCGCCGCACGTCCAGCTCCTCACGCGTGGACGCCGCCAGAGCGGTCAGCACGTCGCGCAGGCCCGGCCCGCGCAGGCGGGCGTTGAGCACCAGCGCCGCGCAGACCACGTCGGCGCTCGGGTCGTCGACGTCGTCGGCGAAGCGCACCAGCGCGTCCGCGAGCGGTTCCCGGATGCGCAGCCGGTCCACCAGCAGGTTCAGCGACGGCCGCAGCACGGGGGCGGACGTGCCCGCCGTGGCGGGGATCGCCTGCTCCAGGCCGACCGCGCCGGCGATGGTGTCGCGCAGGGACTCCGTCCAGGTGGCCAGCGCCTCCAGCCGCGCGATGCCCCGGCCCGCCTCCGCGCCCGCCCCGAACAACCGGTCCCAGCAGGCCACGAGCAGGCCGATGCCCGCAGCTGCGACCAGCCACCGGGTCAGGACCAGGGTCAGCACCGCGGCACCGGCGCTCAGCAGCACCCGCCTGCTCACGTGCGGCGCCCGGCGTCGCCACCAGGGGCGACCCCCGGTCCCGGGCGCCTGCCCGAGCGCACCGGCGACGACGGCCAGGACCCCGGCACCGGCCGCACCCGCGCTCAGGGCGGCGAGCACCTCAGGCGAGAGCGCCGCCAGGGCCGAGGGGAGCACGGAAACCGTCACGAGCCCCACCGGTCCACGACGGGAGCCGACCAGCCGGCCGCCTCCAGGGCCGCCGCGCACTGCACGGGCGCGTGTGCGCGCGCCACGCCGTCAGCGCCGGCGAGGAAGACCTCCGAGGACAGCACCCGGCCGTCCACCCCGGTGACCTCGCGAACGCTGGTCACCACCCGGCGCAGGCCGCCGCCGGCGTGGTAGGTGTTCTGCTTGTCGAGGAACACCACGAAGTCCACCGCTCCCGCGATGAGCATGTGACTGGCCTCGACCGGCAGGTGCTCCTCCGCCTGCAGGGCGTACGTGGCGATGCGGTTGAACACCTCCGCGGAGGAGTTCGCGTGGATCGTCGACAGCGAACCGTCGTTGCCCTGGCTCATCGCGTTGAGCATCGTGACGATCTCGTCGCCGAGCACCTCGCCGACGATGACCCTGCTGGGGTTCATGCGCAGCGAGCGGCGCACCAGTTCGGCCATGCCCACGCCGCCCACGCCTTCGGAGTTCGGCAGCCGCTCCTCGAACGCGACGGCGTTGGGGTGCGCCTCGACGTCCTGGTCCAGGCCCAGTTCGAGGGCGCGCTCGACGGTGATGAGCCGCTCGTGCGGGCCGATCTCCGCGGCCAGCGCACGCAGCAACGTCGTCTTCCCCGAGTTCGTCGAACCGGAGATCATGATGTTCTTGCGGGCTCGCACCGCAGCGCGCAGGAAACCCGCCAGGTCCTCGTCCATGGAGCCGGCCGCCACGAGGTCCGCCAGCGTCGCCCGGGCCAGGCGAGCGCGCCGGATGCTCAGGGCGGGGCGCTGGCACACCCCCATGACGGCGGACAACCGCGACCCGTCCGGCAACCGCAGGTCCAGCTGCGGGTTCGCGGCGTCGAAGGGGCGGCTGGTGAGGCCGACGTTCGCCGCGAGGACCTGGACCAGTTCCACCAGGTCCTCGTCGGACTCGGCGACCGGCTCGTGCAGTTCCTCGCGGCCGTCGGCGTACCCGACGAACACGCGGTCGAACCCGTTGACGTCCACGTTCTCCACGTCCGGGTCCTCCAGCAGCGGCTGCAGGCGGCCGACACCGAACAGCGCCGCGCTGATCGCCGCGGCCACGGCCTCCTCCGCGGCCGGGCCCAGCGGCGAGCGGCCGGCCTCCACCTCGGCGCGGGCGTGGTCCTCGAGCACCTGGACCACGAGCGAGCGCGCGAACTGGCGCTCGTCGGCGCCGGACATCGGAGCGCGCCCCGCGACGTCGTCGCGGCGGCGCTGCGCGGACAGCCGCTCGGCCACCTGGCCGCGCAGCCGGCGCACGAGGTCGTGGTCGACCCCCGGCGCACCGGAGCGTGGCGACGGCACCCGGGGCGCCCCCGTGCGGGGGGTCAGGACGCTCACGCGGCCCTCCGGTGCTCACCGGCGGCGGCCGCCGCCAGGGTCGCGACCACCGCCCGGCCGGCGCGGACCAGGGCGGTGCGCTCCGGACGGGCGGTGCGCGCGCCGTCGAAGACACGGGCACCGGCGACGTCCAGGGGCAGCCGCCCGAAGTCCTCCACCCGCTCCCCGGCCGCACGCACGACCCCCGCGGCCTGGTCACCGTCACCGCGCCGGGCGTCGCCGACGACGAGGACGCCGGTGCGCGGCAGCAGCCCGTCGGCGCGGCGCAGCGACGCCTGCAGGGCCGCCAGCCGCTCACGGGCGTGCAGCACGGACGTCACGTCGTCGCGCAGGACGAGGACCACCACGTCCGCGTCGCGCAGCAGCGGCAGGTGCACCGGCTCGGTGGTCACGCGGCCGGCGTCGACGACGACGTCCGTGCCGACCGCTCCCAGCCCCGCGGCCGCCGCGCTCAGCGCCGGCCAGCTGCCGACGGCGGCGGCCGCCTGCTGGGGGCGCGTCAGCCCGCACACCACGGCCGTGCCGCCGGCCGCCGGCTGGGCCTCGTCGAGGAGCTGCTGCGGGCTCAGGCCCCGGCGCGCCGACGTCAGCAGCGGCAGCAGGCCGCGCTCGGCGTCCAGGACGGCACCGGCCGCACCCGGCAGTCGGGCGGCCACGTCCCCGCCGGCGGGGTCGGCGTCCAGCACCACGACGTCCCGCGGCCACAGGGCCGCCGTCAGCAGCGCTGCGGTGGTCGCCCCCGGCGAGCCCTTCGCCGACAGGAAGCACACGATCGCCACGGCTCAGCCCTCGACCAGGTCGACGTCGGGGCGCGTGCTGTCCGCCACGCGGGCCACGGCGACCTGCCCGGCGGCGGCCGCGGCGATCACGGCCGCGGAGCGCTCCGCCGGCACGAGCAGCGACACCGCGCCCGAGCCGGCCGCGTCACCCGCACCCCCGGCGACCACGCGGGCCGACGGCAGCAGGACGGTGCCCGCGGGGTCCCCCGTGACCGTGGCGCCGCCGTCCTCGGCGACGAGGAAGACGCGCACGACGTCGCCGGAGCGCAGCGCCTCGCTGGGACGCTGCTGCGGGCCCAGGACCACGCCGACGACGGCCGCGTCGGAGGGGACCACGCCACCGGCGAGGAACATCGTGCGGTTCACCAGCGTGTCCGCGGGCACGCGGGCGGTGGCGTAGGTGCCCACGAAGTTGGGGAGCGCCTCGGCCGGCACGACGGCGGCACCGTCGGCGGCGACACGGGCCACCCGCAGGTCGTCGGCCTCCACGCGGTCGCCGGGGGAGATGTCGTGGCGGGCCACGAGGACGTCCACGCGGTCGCCGCTGCGGTGGACCACCAGGGCGCTGCCCAGCGCACCGCCCACGACCAGGACCAGGCCGAGGGCGAGCAGCGCGGGCCGGCGCTCACGGGTGGGGGCGGGCACGCGCCGGGCGCCGGTGCCCGGGACCTGCTCGGGCGCGCCGGTGCCGCGCGGGGCTGCGGTGAGGGGCATGCGCCGACGCTCGCACGGGGGACCCCGGGCGCCGGTCACCACGAGCGACCGGTTCCGCCGGGCGAGGGAGGGTTCTCACCCGTCCCGACCACAGCCCGGCCACAGCCGGTGACCAGATCGGGTGACGGCTCAGGCGGCGTCGCCGCGCGCCACCAGTTCCCGCGCCAGCTGCCGGTACGCCTCGGCGCCGGGGTGGCTGCTGGCGTAGACGGTGATCGGCTCGGCCGCCACGGTCGCGTCCGGGAACTTGACCGTGCGCCCGATCACCGTGTGGAAGACGTCGTCGCCGAAGGCGTCGACGACCCGGGCGACCACCTCGCGGCTGTGCAGGGTGCGCCCGTCGAACATCGTCGCCAGGATCCCGTCCACCTCCAGGACCGGGTTCAGCCGCTCCTGGACCTTCTCGATCGTCTCCACCAGCAGCGCCACCCCGCGCAGCGCGAAGAACTCGCACTCCAGGGGGATGAGCACCCCGTGCGAGGCCGTCAGCGCGTTGACGGTCAGCAGCCCCAGCGAGGGCTGGCAGTCGATGAGCACCACGTCGTAGTCGCCCAGCACCGGGCGCAGGGCCCGCGCCAGCACGCTCTCGCGCGCCACCTCGCCGACCAGCTGCACCTCGGCCGCCGACAGGTCGATGTTCGCCGGCAGCAGGTCCAGGCCCTCCACCGCGGTCTCGCGGATCACCTCGCGCACGTCCGTGCCCGGCTCCATCAGCAGCTGGTAGACGGTGCGGTCCAGCTCGTGCGAGTTCACGCCCAGCCCCGCCGACAGCGCACCCTGCGGGTCGAAGTCCACCAGCAGCACGCGGCGGCCGTACTCCGCCAGCGCGGCCCCCAGGTTGATCGTCGTGGTGGTCTTGCCGACCCCGCCCTTCTGGTTGCACATGGAGATGACCCGCGCCGGGCCGTGCTGCTGCAGCGGCTCGGGCACCGGGAACGCGGGCAGCGGGCGACCCGTCGGCCCGGTCTGCGGCCCCAGCTCGATCTCACCCTGCACGTCGCGGCCGTCGGCCGGCGGCACCGGGGCGGGGCCGGCGTCGGGTCGCGGCGTCCCCACCGCACCGGGCACCGGCGGCGTCGAGGGGGCGGACGGCGGGAACTCGCTGGTCACTGGCGTGGCACTTCCTCGTCTCGGGCGGTGCTCCGCGCCCCGCAGAGCGGTCGCGCAGGTGCGCTGGCGCGGACGACCTTAGTCCGCGCTGCGCGGTGACCGGTGCGCGCGGGGGTGCGTCTCCGCGTGCACCTCGCGCAGCGAGTCCGCGGTCACGAGCGTGTACACCTGCGTGGTGGCCACCGAGGCGTGGCCGAGGAGCTCCTGCACGACGCGCACGTCCGCCCCGCCGCGCAGCAGGTGGGTGGCGAAGGAGTGCCGCAGGGTGTGCGGGGAGACGGCGCGCGCGATGCCCGCCCGACCGGCCGCCGCCTGCAGCACCGCCCACGCGCTCTGCCGCGACAGCCGCGCGCCCCGGCTGTTCAGGAACAGCGCCGCCGCCCCCCGCCCGTGCGAGGCCAGCTCCGGGCGCGCGCGCACCAGGTACTGCTCCAGCGCGCGGCGGGCGTACGAGCCCAGCGGGACGACGCGCTCCTTGGACCCCTTCCCGCGCAGGCGCACCACGCCGCTCTCCCCCAGCACCTGGGGCGAGACGTCGTCGACGTCCAGGCCCACCGCCTCGCTGATGCGGGCGCCGCTGCCGTACAGCAGCTCCAGCAGGGCCCGGTCGCGCAACGCCGCGGGACCGCCACCGGCCCCCGCCACCTCCAGCAGCCGGGCGACCTCCTCCACGGTCAGGGCCGTGGGCAGCCGCCGCGGCGGAGCAGGGGGGCGCACCAGCGACGCCGGGTCGGCGACGCTGTGGCCCTCCGCGTGCAGGAACCGGTGCCAGCCGCGCACGGCCGAGGCGGTGCGCGCCGCCGAGCTCGCCGTCAGCGCCGCCCCCCCGTCGGCACCGGTGCGCAGCGCCACGACGAAGGCGCTGACCGTCGCCTCGTCGACGGCCGCGGGGTCCTGCACCCCCTGCGCCGCCAGGAAGCGCAGGTAGCGGCGCAGGTCGCGGCGGTAGGCCCCCAGGGTGTTCTCCGACAGCCCCCGCTCCACCTGCAGGTGACCGAGGTAGTCGCGCAGGGCCGCCACGAGGCGCCCCGCCGGCTCGGGCGCGCGCCCGGGCACGTCGTCCCGCACGTCGGCGGGCGGCGCGGAGCTCACGGGCGGCACCCCCGTGACACTAGGGCAGGCACCCGCCCCGGGCGGGCAGCGACGCGACGGGCGCGGCGCGAGCCGTTCAGCGGCGCAGCAGGCCCTCCGGCCACGGCTCGTCCGCCGGGCGCAGCGTGGTGAACCCCGCCGCCCTGGCGGCGTGCACGGCCAGCACCCCGATGACGGTGCCCGGGTTGTGCAGGTGCCCCTGCAGCACCGCGCGCACCGCCTCCTCCAGCGGCAGGCGCACCGGCACCATGTCGCGCTCCTCGTCCTCGCGGTCGTGGCGCTCCGAGCGCGGCACCGCGGACAGCCCGCGGGCCAGGTAGATGCGGTTGGCCTCGCTGGAACCCCCCGGGGAGTTGAACCAGTCCACGACGACGGCCCAGTCGGCGGCGACCAGGTCGGCCTCCTCCGCCAGCTCGCGCCGGGCGGCCACCAGCGGCGCCTCCCCCTCGACGTCGAGCAGACCCGCGGGCAGCTCCCACAGCTCCCGGCGCACCGGGTGGCGGTACTGCTTGAGCAGGACCACGTTGTCGTCGCCGTCCAGGGCCAGCACGGTCACCGCACCGGGGTGGCGCTGCACGTCGCGGGTGACGGTCCCGCCCGGCAGCTCCACCTCCTCGCGCACCACGTCCCACACGTGCCCGGTGAAGACCACGTCGGTGGAGAGCAGCGGACGCCGCACCTCCGCGTCGGCCACGTCGCCGGCGGTGACCACCGGCACGTCGAGCTCCTCGGGGAAGCCGCTCACGCCGTCACCTCCGACAGCTCCGCCTGCTCGTCCTCGCGGCCGGGGCGCGGCTCGGCGTGCTCGACGGCAGGCTCGGGGTCCACGTCGAGGAGCTGCTCCTCGCGCTGGCGGCGCAGCGCGGCCGCGACCAAGCCGGAGAACAGCGGGTGCGAGCGGGTCGGGCGCGACTTGAACTCCGGGTGCGCCTGGGTGGCCACGTAGTAGGGGTGGACGTCCTCGGGCAGCTCCACGAACTCCACCAGCTCACGGTCCGGGGACAGGCCCGAGAAGACCAGCCCGGCGTCGGCCAGCTGCTCGCGGTAGGAGTTGTTGACCTCGTAGCGGTGCCGGTGCCGCTCGGAGATGCGCTCGCTGCCGTAGGTGGCCGCGACCACCGAACCCGCCTGCAGCACGGCCTCGTACGAGCCCAGCCGCATCGTGCCGCCCATGTCGCCGGCCCCGGCGACGATGTGGCGCTGCTCGGCCATCGTGGCGATCACGGGGTGCTCCGCGTCCGCGTCGAACTCCGTGGAGCTCGCCCCGGCCAGGCCGGCGACGTTGCGCGCGTACTCGATCACCATGCACTGCAGGCCCAGGCACAACCCCAGCGTCGGCACGCCGTTCTCGCGCGTCCAGCGCAGGGCCCCCAGCTTGCCCTCGATGCCGCGCACGCCGAAACCGCCCGGGACGCAGACCGCGTCCACGCCGTGCAGCTCCCTGCGAGCGCCCTCCGGGGTGTCGCAGTCGTCGGCCGCGACCCAGCGGATGTCCACCTTGGCGTCCTCGGCGAACCCCCCGGCGCGCAGCGCCTCGGTGACCGAGAGGTAGGCGTCGGGCAGGTCGATGTACTTGCCCACCAGGGCGATCTCCACCCGCCGGCGCGGCGAGTGCACCCGGCGCAGCAGCTCGTCCCACGTGGTCCAGTCCACGTCGCGGAACGACAGGTTCAGCTTGCGCACCAGGTAGGCGTCCAGGCCCTCGCGGTGCAGGACCTTGGGGATGTCGTAGATCGAGGGCGCGTCGACGCAGGCCACCACGGCCTCGTCGTCCACGTCGCACATCGAGGCGATCTTGCGCTTGACGCCCTCGGGGATCTCCCGGTCCGAGCGGCACACGACCGCGTCGGGCTGGATGCCGATGCTGCGCAGCGCCGCCACCGAGTGCTGGGTGGGCTTGGTCTTCAGCTCACCGCTGGGGCCGATGTACGGCACGAGGGAGACGTGCACGAAGAAGACGTTGTCGCGGCCCAGGCGCTGGCGGACCTGGCGGGCGGCCTCCAGGAAGGGCAGGGACTCGATGTCGCCGACGGTCCCGCCGACCTCGGTGATGATGACGTCGATGTCGGGGCGGGCCTGCGCCCGCATCCGCTCGACGATCTCGTTGGTGATGTGCGGGATGACCTGGACCGTGTCGCCCAGGTACTCACCGCGCCGCTCCTTGGCGATCACCGAGGAGTACACCTGGCCGGTCGTCACGTTCGCCGACGCGTCGAAGCGCACGTCGAGGAAGCGCTCGTAGTGACCGATGTCCAGGTCCGTCTCGGCGCCGTCGTCGGTGACGAAGACCTCGCCGTGCTGGAACGGGTTCATGGTGCCCGGGTCCACGTTGAGGTACGGGTCGAGCTTCTGCATCGCCACGCGCAGACCGCGCGCGCGGAGCAGACGACCGAGGCTGGAGGCCGTCAGACCCTTCCCGAGGGAGGAGGCCACCCCCCCGGTGACGAAGACGTGCTGGGTGGGGGACTCGGGGTTGCTGCGGTTCGCCACGGACTTCGAGGTTACCCGACGTCCGGGGTGCCGCGGGCCGCGCGCCGCGCCGCACCGTGCTCGGCGAGGACCTGCGCCAGGGCGTCGGCCGCTCCGGGCAGCTGCCGGGCGCGCTCGCGGGAGCGCTCGCGGCGCTCCTCGCGCAGCCGCGGATCGGCCAGCAGCGCGTCGACGGCCGCGGCCAGGGCCGAGGCGTCGCCCACCGGCACCAGGTCCGCGGCCGCCCCGGTGACCTCCGCGGTACCGCCCGCGTCGGTGGCCACCACCGGAACGCCCGCCCGCAGCGCCTCCTGCAGGAAGACCGGCTGCCCCTCCCACTCGCTGGCGCTGACGACCACGTCGGCCGAGGCCAGCAGGTCCGGGACGTCGTCGCGGGCACCCAGCAGCACCACCGGCAGCCCGCGCTCCGCGACGTGCTCGGCCAGCACCGCGCGCAGCGGCCCGTCACCGGCCACAAGGACGCGGGCCCGGTGCCGCAGCAGCCCGACGGCGTCCAGCAGCACCCCCAGACCCTTCTGCGGGGCCAGCCGGGCCACCACCAGCACCACCGGATCCCCCGGCGGCAGCACGGGCGCGCCCGGGGGCAGGACCGGCGCCGGCACCAGCGCGCGGCGCACCCGCCGGGCCCCGGCCGACCGGGCCTGCTCCAGCAGGTCCTGCGACACCGCCAGCACGACGTCGGCGCAGCGGCACACCGCGTCCTGCACGGCCCGCCCCAGCCGGGCGCGCCCGCCCGCCCCCAGGACGGCGTTGTGCAGGGTCACCACCAGTCCCGGCCGGGGGCGCAGCGCGCGCACCGCCAGGGTCGCCACCAGGGCGGCCCGCACGCCGTGGGCGTGCACCACCGCCCCGCGCGCGGAGGGAGCCAGCAGCGCTCGCCGCAGCCGCGCCGCCGCGCGCAGGTCGCGCAGCGGGTGCAGCGAGGCGCCGATCGCCACCGGGACGGTCGCCGCCTCGAAGCGGAAGCGGCCCAGCGTCTCGCGGGGCGCCGCCACGTGCACCGCCGCTCCCCGCGCGCTCAACCCCGAGCACAGCTCCGCCACGTGCCTGCCCACCCCGCCGGCGCTGGTGGCCAGGACGAACACCACCGCCCCGCGCCCCGGCTCCGCGTCAGCGCCCTCGCGCACCGTCTCGACCACGTCCCTCCCCCTCCGCCGTCGGGCCCGCACCGGGCTCCGCGTCCACGGCCCGTGCGCGGTGCAGCAGCCGGCCGGCGAACCCGGTCAGCACCCGCACGTCGCCCGGCACCAGCGCACGGGCGAGCACCGCCCACACCACCACCGCCAGCGAGGCGGCCAGCACCCCGGAGGTGAGCACGGCCACCAGCCCGTCCTGCTCCAGCACCAGGGGCACCGCACCTCCCGCCGCAGCCCCGGCCGCGGCCGCCAGCAGCGCCGCCACCAGCGCCCGCACCACCCCGCTCAGCGCGGCCCGCCCGGCGAGGCGGTGCGTCGCGCGCAGCAGGAGCACCCCGGCGACGCTCAGCCCCACCGCGTGCGCCGCGGCCAGGGTGGTGACGACCCGCTCCGGCGGCAGCAGCGCGACGCCCACCAGCATGCCGGCGAGGACGACGCCCCAGCCGACCACGGTCCCGGTCACCACCGCGCGCCCGGCCCCCAGCGCGTACAGGGCGCGCGTCAGCAGGGCCACCAGGCCGTACCCGAGCAGCGCGGGCGCGAAGACCGCCAGCGCCAGGGACAGGTCGTCGGTGCGCCCGGAGCCCACCCGGCCGACGACGAAGACGGTCGCGACGGGAACGGCGGTGGCCGCGAGCACGGCCGCTCCCAGTGAGCTCACCAGGAGGACCGTGCGCACCGAACGCGCCAGCAGTGCACCGAACACCTCCTGAGCCCCTTCCTCCGCGGCCCGGGCCAGGCGGGGGAAGACGGCCGTGGCCACCGGCACCGCGAGCACCGCGTACGGCAGCAGGAACAGCGCCCAGGCGTAGCTCCAGCGGTTCACCGCGCCCGGGGCGGCGTCGTTGCTGAGCAGGATCACGACCACCGAGACCACCTGCTGGGCCAGCAGCACCGCCAGCCCCGACAGCGCCAGCGAGCGCAGGCGCGGCCAGTCCCCCGGTGCCGGCCGCAGGACCGGGCGCCAGCGCACCGCCGAGCGCAGCGCGGGTGCGTGGGCGGCCGCCAGCGCCACGACCCCCAGGGTCGTGCCGCCGGCCAGCACCGCCACCGCCGTCGCCGGGACGTCCTGCAGACCGCTGCGCACCACCGGGGCGGGCACCAGCACCCCCACCAGCAGGTAGGTGGCACCGACCACCAGGCTAGACACCAGCGGTGCAGCGGCCGGGGCGGTGAAGCGGTGCTGGGCCTGCAGGGCGCCCGCCAGGACGACCGCCACCGCGTACAGGGGGACCTGCGGCAGGAACACCCACAGCATCAGCGTCCCCAGGGCCGCCGGGTCGCCACCGCACTGGGCGGCCGAGGTGTCCCGCAGCAGCACGTCCACCAGGGGACGCGCCAGCAGGGCCGTGACCGCCGCCGCCAGGCTGACGACCAGCACGCTCCACGTCAGCGCCGCCGAGGCGGTCCGCGAGGCGGCAGCCCGCTCCGCCGGGTCGGCCGAGGCCAGGCGCGCCGACAGCACCGGCACGAGGACGCCGGCCAGCGCACCGCCAGCGACCACCTCGAACAGGACGTTGGGCACCTGGTTCGCGGTCGCGTAGACGGTGCCCAGGCAGCTGTCGCCGACGGTCTGCGAGAACGCCAGGAGCCGGCCGAAGCCGGCCAGGCGCGCGGCGACGGTCAGCACGGCGACCGAGGCGGCGGCGGCCGCGACCGACCGCGCACCCCTCACGGGCGCCCGAGCCGGTCCAGCTCCCGCAGCAGCGGGGACGCCTCGATGACCCGGCTGAAGCTCACCCGCTCCGAGGCGAGGGTCAGCCCCGTCACCACGAGCAGGGCGCCGGCCCGCCCGGCCCGCTCCCAGCGCGCCAGGCAGGCCACGCCGAGCAGCGCCCCCAGCGCGTTGGCTCCCGTGTCGCCGAGCATGCTGCGTCCCGCCAGGTCGTCGGGCAGGACCGCGGCCGCGGCACCGGCGGCCGCCGCGGCCAGCGGGCGCGCACGCACGGCGCCCCTGCTGCCCGGGGCGCCGGCGGCCAGCGAGGCCGCCAGGACGACGGTCAGCTTGGCCGCGCGCCCCGGGCGCAGGTCGAACAGGTTCAGCAGGTTGGCGCTGCCGGCGACGAGGGCCGCGGCGACGGCGGCGTCGGCCAGCTCGCCCGGCCGGCGCGGGCTGCGCGGGGCCGTCAGCACCGCGCACGCCACCCCCGTGGCTCCCAGCCCGAGCACCTTCAGCGCGCCGGTGGTCAGCCGTCCGCGGCGCAGCGCGGCCAGGTGGCCGGCCAGCCCGCGAGCGCCCGCCTCGCGGTCCCCGCGGCGCTCGGCGAGGTCGTCCACGGCGCCGAAGGCCCCGGCGCCCAGGGTCGCCACCGCGGCCGCCCGGCCCCACGGCGCAGCGGCCAGCACGCTGCCGGCCCCGGCGGCGAGCGCGGCCACCGGGCCCTCCAGCAGGGTGACGACGTCACCGCGGTGGTTGCGGCGCTCCCACCGGGCTGCCCCGCCCGGCGGGTGGCGGGGCAGGCGACGGGCGAGGACGCGCCCCGCGCGGGCGGCGACCACCCCGGCGGCGGCGGTGCGTGCCGCTGCGGGGGCGCTCACGGGGCGGCCGCCGGCAGGGGCGGGCTGACCGACGTGGCCGTGGAGGCGGTGCCGTAGTGGCCCGCCCGGCCGGCCAGCTGCTCCCGGAGCGCGAGCACGGCGTTCACACGGCCGATGGCGGTGTCCAGGTCGTCGACCGTGCTGACCTGCTCGGCCAGCTCGTCGTCGGAGCGCACCACGGCCACGGCCGCCTCAGCGGCTGCCGCCTCGGTGGGGCCGGCGACGACCGCACCCGCCGCCAGGTCGTCGAACCGGCCGGCCAGGGCCTCCCAGGCCGCGGCGGCGGCCTCGGAGCGCTCGTCGCTGGCGTCCGGGTCCGCCGCGCCGGCGACGAGCAGGACCAGCGTGGCGCGCTGCTCGGCCTGCACGTCCACCTCCACGAGGCCGGCATCGGCGAGGGTGGTGAGCAGTGCGGTGCGGGTGGGATCGGCGACGACGGTCTGGGCGAGGTCGGCGGTCACGAGGGAGCGGGCGAGCGCGGTGGCCAGCACCACCTGCGGGTCGGTGCCCACCGCTGCCGCCTCGTCGCCGGTGGCGAGCTGGGGCACGAGCTCGGCCGCGAGGTCGGCGCGCTCCTGCTCCTGCGTCTCGACGGTCCACTCCTCCTGCACGGTCACGCGGGCGGAGACGGTGGCACCCGCCTGCTGCAGAACCTCCACGGCGGCGTCGGCCGCGCTGGAGTCGGCGCCGGGCAGCTCCACCACGGCGACGGCACGGCCGCCCAGCAGCCGCTCGACGACGGCGGGGGCCACGGCCTCGGCCCAGGCGTCCTGCGCCTCCCCCACGGCCAGGGCCTCGTCCCGCTCCGTGCGCAGCTGCTCCTTCTCCTCGGTGAGCTGGCGCACCTGGTCGGTGATCCCCGTGGAGATGCCCTCGTTGAGGGGGCCGGCGCCGAGGACGATGCCGACGGCCAGCGCCAGGAACACCGACACCAGCGAGACGACGTGGTACCGGAAGTCGATCACTGCGTGTCCTGTCGTCGAGGGTGGGGCCGGGAGCCGGGACGGTCGGGGTTCCTCACGGCCCGACGCCCGGGACGAGGGCGGTGGTGAACGCCCAGAGGTCGCCGAGTCGGGCACCGGTCACCGCCAGGATCGCCTGCCCCGTGGGGGTCACCGCCAGGGCGGCGACCAGCGCGAGCACCCCGGCCAGGACGAGCAGGAGCACCTGCCGGTCGGACACCCGCGAGCGGTAGAGCCGCGAGACCCCCTTGGCGTCGACGAGCTTGCCGCCCACGCGCAAGCGGGTGAGGAAGGTGCTGGCCATGCCCGAGCGCCCCTTGTCGAGGAACTCCACGAGGGTGACGTGGGTGCCCACGGCCGCGATGAGCGTGGAGCCCTTGTCGTCGGCCAGCAGCATCGCGACGTCCTCGCTGGTGCCGGTCGCCGGGAACACGACGGCGTCGATGCCCAGGGCGCGCACCCGCTCCAGCCCGGGGGCCCGTCCGTCCCGGTAGGCGTGCACGACGACCTCCGCGCCGCTGCGCAGGGCGGCGTCGGACACGGAGTCCATGTCGCCGACGATCATGTCCGGCTTCCAGCCGGCCTCCAGGATCGCGTCGGCCCCGCCGTCGACCCCGATGAGCACGGGCTTGTACTCGCGCACGTACGAGCGCAGGGTGACGAGGTCCTCCTTGTAGTGGTACCCGCGCACCACGATGAGGGCGTGCCGGCCCTCCAGCCGCGTGCGGACGTCCGGCACACCGACCCCGTCCAGCAGCAGGTCCCGCTCGCGGCGCAGGTACTCCATGGTGTTGGCCGCGAAGGCCTCCAGCTGCAGGGACAGCCCCGCGCGGGCGGCCTCCATGTCCGCCGCGACGCCCTCGGGCGTCAGGCGGCGGCCGCGGGCCACGACCTGCCCGTCGCGGCGCAGCTCCTCACCGGCGATCTGCAGGCGCGCACCCTCGGCCACGGCCGTCATC
The DNA here is from genome assembly GCF_050871525.1 of Kineococcus auxinigenes. NCBI lineage: Bacteria > Bacillati > Actinomycetota > Actinomycetes > Kineosporiales > Kineosporiaceae > Kineococcus > Kineococcus auxinigenes. The sequence continues at coordinate 36,154 of NZ_JBKBCT010000030.1, forward strand.
ACCTCCGGGCCCACGGCGTCGAGCACCGGCACCCCCGCCTCGACCAGGATCTCCGGGCCCAGGTTCGGGTAGCGACCGGAGGTGCTGGCCGAGGCGTTCACCACGGCGGCCGGTCCGCAGGCAACGAGCGCCTCGGCCGAGACCCGGTCGAGGTCCAGGTGGTCGATGACCGCGACCTCGCCGGGGCGCAACCGCTTGGTCAGGGCCTTGGTGCGCCGGTCGACGCGGGCGGTGCCCTGCACCGTTCCCGACGGCACCTGCGCGGAGCCGCCGGAGGCCTCAGCCCGGGCGGGCTCGCGTCCCCACCGGCGCCTGATCAAGTCGGTCACTCCTCACCCGACGGGTCCCCCCGTCCCTCGTCCACGTGCACTGCGCGGGCCGTTCGTGCAGCCGACCCTCAGCCGCCGGAGCGGTCCGCGGTCCTGCTCGATCGTCGCACGCGCGGCTGGCGCGCCCGCCGCGACGCCGTCGGCGGTGCCACCGCGACGTGCTCGGCCTCGGCCCGCGAGGAGCGGAGCAGCTCCTCGGCGTGGGCGCGGGCGGTGCCCGAACCGCGGCCCGACAGCATGCGCGCCAGCTCGCCGACCCGCCCCTCGTCGTCCAGCCGCACGACCCCGGACTCGGTCACGCTGCCGTCGTCCGTCTTGACCACGGTGAGGTGGCTGTCGGCGAAGGCGGCGACCTGGGCCAGGTGGGTCACGACGATCACCTGGGTGCTGCGCGCCAGGGCGGCGAGCCGGCGGCCGATCTCGACGGCGGCACGTCCGCCCACGCCGGCGTCGACCTCGTCGAACACCATCGTCGGCACCGGGTCCGCCCCGGCGAGGACCACCTCCAGGGCGAGCATGACGCGCGAGAGCTCCCCACCGGACGCCCCGCGGGCCAGCGGCCGGAAGCCGGTCCCCGAGTGCGCGGCCAGCTGCAGCTCGACGGCGTCGCACCCGTGCGGACCCAGCTCCCGGCCGCTGCGCACCTCCACGCGCAGGCGGGCGCTGGGCATGGCGAGCGCCGACAGCTCGGCGGCCACCCGTTCCTCCAGGTCGCGGGCCGCGGCGGTGCGCGCAGCGCTGATCCGCTCGGCGACCTGGTGCAGCTCGCGCTGCACGGCGTCGCGCTCGGCGGCCAGCTGCTCGAGCCGGCCGTCGTCGTCCAGCTCCATCAGCCGCGCGACGGCGTGCCGGGACCAGGCCAGGACCGCGTCCACCCCCTCGGTGCCGTCCTGAGCAGGGGTGGGGGCGTAGCGCCGCACCAGCGCGGTCAGCTGCGCACGGCGGTCCTCGACCGCGGCCAGGCGCGCGGGGTCCGCCTCCAGGCCCTGCGCGTAGTCGGCGACCTCGGTGGACAGGTCCGCCAGGAGGTAGGACAGCTCGCCGACGCGGGCGGCGAGCGCAGCCAGGACGGGGTCGTGCTCCCCCGCCTGGGCCAGGGCGCGCCGGGCGTTCTGCAGGAGGCTGTCCGCGCCCTCGTCGGACAGGGGCCCCTCCCCGCCGGCGCCCTCACCGGTCAGCGCCTGGTGCGCGGCGGCGGCGGCAGTGCGCAGCACCTCGACGTGCGCCAGCCGACCGGCTTCCTCGCGCAGGGCCACGTCCTCGCCCGGCTGGGGAGCGACGCGCTCGACGTCCTCCAGGCCGATCCGCAGCAGCTCCGCCTCCCGGGCCCTCTCGGAGGCGTGGGCCGCCAGGTGGTCGTGCTCGGCGCACAGCCCGCGCCACCGGGCCCAGCCCTGCGCGTAGGTCGCCCGGTCGGCGTCCAGAGCCGATCCGGCGAAGGCGTCCAGCACCTGCAGCTGCTGCGCCGCCGAGCGCAGCCGCTGCTGGTCCGTCTGCCCGTGCACGGCCAGGAGGTGCTCGGCCAGCTCCGCCAGGACCCCGACGGGGGCGCTCCGGCCACCGACGTGCGCCCGGCTGCGGCCGGCGGCGGACAGGGTGCGGGCCAGGACCAGCTCACCGTCCTCCAGCTCGCCGCCGGCGTCCTGCGCGCGCAGCGCGACGGGTCCGGCCGGGTCCACGGACAGCCGTCCCTCCACCGAGGCCGCCTCGGCACCGCTTCGCACCGCCGACGCGTCGGCGCGCTGTCCCATCAGCAGACCGAGGCCCGTGACGACCATCGTCTTGCCGGCTCCGGTCTCCCCGGTGATGACCGTCAGGCCGGGTCCCAGCGGCAACCGGGCGTCCCGGATGACACCGAGCTCCCGGATGCGCATCTCCTCGAGCACCCCGCTCAGCTCCCGTCCGCGGCGGCTCTGGGCCCGCGCCACCCGTGCACGGGCAGACCGAACTTGGCGACCAGCCGGTCGGTGAAGACCCCCGTGCTCAGCCGCGCCAGGCGCACGCGCCGGGGGGAACGCCGCACCTCCACGCGCGCACCCGCGGGAGCGGCGAAGGTGCGGCGCCCGTCGCACCACACCACACCGCCGTCGTCGAGGCTGGGGAGCACCTCCACGCCGACGCAGGACGTCGGTGCGATCACCAGGGGGCGCGCGAACAGCGCGTGCGCGCTGATCGGCACCACGAGCAGCGCTTCCACCTCCGGCCACACGACCGGGCCCCCCGCGGAGAACGCGTAGGCGGTGGAGCCGGTGGGGGTGGCCGCGATGACGCCGTCGCCGGCGAAGGTGCTCAGGGGCCGGCCGTCGACGTCGACGACCACCTCGATCATCCGCTCCCGGTTGCCCTTCTCCACGGAGACCTCGTTCACCGCCCAGGAACGCGCCACGACCTCGCCGTCGAGCACGACCTCCACGTCCAGCGTCATGCGCTCCTCGACGCGGTAGTCGCCGGCGACCACCCGGGACACCGTGCCGACGACCTCCTCGCGCTCGGCCTCCGCCAGGAACCCCACGTGCCCGAGGTTGACGCCCAGGAGCGTCGCCCCGGTCCCGCGGACCAGTTCAGCGGCGCGCAGGATCGTGCCGTCGCCGCCCAGGACGATGACCATCTCGGCGCCCTCCACGGCACCGTCGAGCTGGCGCTCGGCGACCAGGCGCCGATCGGCGACGCTGAGCGCCTCGGCCTCCTCGGGGGTCATGAAGGTGCGCACGCCCGCCTCGTGGAGCCGGTGCACGACGTCCGTCAGCGCGGTCACCGCCTCGGCCCGCCCGGTGTGGGCGAGCACGAGCACGCTGCGCGGACCCGGTGTCGGGCCCGTGACGGGGGCGCTCACGACAGCCCCGCCTGGGGTCCCTCGGCGACGGCACGCTGCAGCGCGTCCTCCTCGAGCGCGGGCGCACCCGCCTGCAGGTGCAGGAAGTACTCGACGTTCCCGCTGGGACCGGGCAGCGGGCTGGCGGCCACCCCGCGCACGCCCAGCCCGCAACCGCCTGCGGCCCGGGCGACCGAGCGGACCGCGCCGGCGCGCAGCTCGGCGCTGCGGACGACGCCGCCCGCGCCCAGGGCCTCGCGCCCGACCTCGAACTGGGGTTTGACCATGAGCACGTGCTCAGCCTCCGGGGTGACGCACCGCACCAGCGCGGGCAGGACGAGGGCCAGGGAGATGAAGGACAGGTCCGCCACGACGAGCGACGGTGCGGGGGCCACCGCGCCGGGTTCCAGCGCCCGCACGTTGGTGCGCTCCAGGACGGTCACGCGCGGGTCCTGCCGCAGCGACCACGCCAGCTGGCCGTAGCCGACGTCGACCGCGACGACGTGGGCGGCGCCGCGCCGCAGGAGGACGTCGGTGAAGCCGCCCGTGCTCGCGCCCGCGTCCAGGCACCGGCGCCCGGCTACGGTCACGTCCAGGGCGTCCAGGGCGCCGACGAGCTTGTGGGCGCCGCGGCTCACGTAACCCACCTCCTCCTCGCGGCTCTCGACGAGGATCGGGGACGCCGGGTCCACCTGGGTGGCGGGCTTGCCGGCCGTCGTGCCCGCCACCTTCACGCGGCCCGCGGCCACCAGCTCGCTCGCGTGCTCGCGCGAACGCGCCAGGCCGCGGCGCACGAGCTCGGCGTCCAGACGCAGGCGGCGGGCCACGTCAGCCCTCCGTGCCGGCCAGGCGCCCGCGCAGCGCCAGGTCGATGGCGGCGTAGACGTCGACGTGCTCGTGCACGCCCAGGGCGCCGAGCCCGTCCAGGCGCGCGAGCGCGGCGTCCAGGACCTGCTGCGCGGCGTCCAGGACCTGCTGCGCGGCGGGGTCCTCGGGGTCGGCGGCGCCCGCCACCCGGCGTGCAGGTGGCGCGGGCCGGGGCGTCGAGGTGGGGTGCTCGCTCACGCGGGTGAGGCTACAAGCCGTCCCGGACCTCGCCCGACCTCTCGTCCCCAGGCTGCGGGGTGTCGACGGCCAAGGTGTGCACGACCTGCTCGACCAGCCCGGCGACGTCGAGGGCCCACCGCGCCCCCGGCTCGGCGTCCCGGGCCGTCCACACGGCCTCCGCAGCGGCCCTGAGCACGTCGAGGCCGTCGGGGCCCGCTGCGGCGGAGCGCACGGAGACCTCCGAGGGGCCGACGACGACGACCGCGTCGCGGCACCGGACGGTGACGCCCCCGGCCGAGCGCTCGACCTCGGGCTCCGGGTGCTCCTGCTGCAACGAGCGCAGGTCGCGCCCGAGGTGGTGGGGGCGCTCGTGCGGTGCGGCGGCGAGCAGCTCAGCGACACCGGTGACCCCCGTGAGCACGAGCAGACCCGTCAGGCCCGCCGTGCGAGCCCCCTGCAGGTCGGTGTCCAACCGGTCGCCGACCACGATGGCCCGGGAAGCTCCGAGGCGGGCGACGGCCTCGTCGAACAGCGCACGCTCCGGCTTGCCGCACACCACGTCGGGTTCGCGGCCCGCGGCCTGCGCCACCAACTGCACCATCAGGCCGTTCCCCGGTGCGGGCCCGTGCGGCGTGGGCACGGTGGCGTCCAGGTTGGTGGCGACCCACCACAGGCCCGCGCGGACGGCGTGGGTGGCCTCGGCCAGGCGGGCCCAGGACGTGTCCGGCGAGAAGCCCTGGACGACGGCCACGGGGTGGTCCGCGAGGGAGTCCACGACGGTGAGCCTCACCGCTGTGAGCGCCTCACGCAGTCCGGCACCGCCGATGAGCAGGACCCGCGAACCCTCGGGGAGCCGCTGGGCGAGGTGCCGGGCGGCTGCCTGCGCCGACGTCACGACGTCGTCGTCATCAGCCGGAACCCCCAGCTCGCGCAGGTGAGCGCCGACGGTGGACGGCGGCCGGGACGCGTTGTTGGTGACGTAGGCCAGCCGGTGGCCCTCAGCAGCCGCCTGCGTGAGGGCGCCAGCGGCGTGCGGGACGGCGTGGGCACCGACGTAGACGACACCGTCCAGGTCGAGCAGGACGGCGTCGTGCTCCAGCAGCAGGGAGCGCCTGCTCCCGCTCAACGTGCTGGGCGGCGCCCCGTCCCCGCTCGTCGTCCCCGTGGTGCTCGCAGTGGTGCTCACGTACTCTCCGGGCTCTGCCGCGCCGCCAGCGTGGCGCGGACCTGTCGCAGGCGGTCGGCGTACTCGGGCCGGTCCGGGCGCATCGCGTACGCCATGGCGAGGTGCTCAGCTGCCGTGCCGAAGCGCCCGAGTCGGCTGAGGCTCAGGCCCAGCCCGAAGTGAGCGTAGTCGTCCGCGGGGCGCGCGAGCGCCAGCAGCCGGAACGATTCGGCGGCTGCCGCCACATCGCCCGCGTCGTACTGTGCACGAGCCAGCGCTTCGAGCACACCCGTGGATGCCGGCTCCTGGGCGTGGGCGCGGGCGAGCAGGGTCGCCGCCGCTGCGGCCTCGCCGTCGGCGAGGAGGACCAGCCCGCGCTGCAGCCACTCGTAGGGACCGCCACGGGGGCGACCCTGCTCGGCCGGACCGGTCCCTGGCGGGGCTGCGCTGTCGGGTTCGTCTGGCACGGGGGACCTCCTCGATCGGACACGGCGCCGACACCTCAGCATCGGGGGGCTCGACCGTAGGATGCGCCGGGAGCAGCGAGAGTGCACAGGAGTGCGCGCCGAGCCCACGGACGGAGAAGCACGCCTACCGCCCACCAACCGCACCGCACGGTGAGAAGGGGCCGAGGTGTACGTCACCAGTGGGGCCGATGGTCGGGCCACCTCCACGAGGCGACGACGGGGCACGCCGTTCACCGGGACGGTGTGTCTTGGTTCCGTCCCACAACGTGAAGAAGGCCTGTGGGATGCACGATCGCACCCCACAGGCCTTCCACAACACACCACTCACAAAGATGAGTGGCCGGCGGTGTCCTACTCTCCCACCCAGTCTCCCGAGCAGTACCATCAGCGCTGGCGGGCTTAGCTTCCGGGTTCGGAATGTAACCGGGCGTTTCCCCACCGCTATGAC